>CAJONM010000070.1 GCA_905235885.1 uncultured Clostridia bacterium | reverse complement strand
GAATTATCACTTGCTCAGCTCTTTATCTATTGCCTCGGCGGCCTTTTTGCCTGCGCCCATGGCAAGGATAACCGTTGCCGCGCCGGTTACGACATCGCCGCCGGCATATACCTTTTCCTTTGTGGTAAGTCCGTTATCATCCGCAATTATGCAGCCCTTGCGGTTCGTTTCCAAGCCGTCGGTAGTCTGTCTTATAAGCGGATTTGGCGTTTGTCCTATCGCCACAACGACCGTATCCATATCTATGATCTCTTCGCTGCCGGCTACCGGCACAGGTCTGCGCCTGCCGCTCTCGTCCGGCTCGCCAAGCTCCATATGAATGATCTCCATGCCGGTTACCCAGCCGTCATCATTGCCGATAATGCGTGTCGGATTTTCAAGAAGCCTGAAGATAACTCCCTCCTGCTCGGCGTGCTCGACCTCCTCCGCGCGCGCCGGAAGCTCGTCCTTGCCGCGACGGTATATGATATATACATTCTCCGCGCCGAGCCGCTTCGCGCTTCTTGCCGCGTCCATGGCAACATTTCCGCCGCCGAGTACGGCGACATTCTTGCCGACAAATACGGGCGTGTCATAGTCGGGGAATTTATAGCCCTTCATAAGATTTATTCTTGTAAGGAACTCGTTTGCCGAATATACGCCGTTAAGGCTCTCGCCCTCGATACCCATAAACCGCGGCAGACCTGCGCCCGAGCCGATATATACGGCGTCATAGCCCATATCATTAAACAGCTCATCAACGGTAAGGGTGCGTCCGATTATTACATTTGTCTGTATGTCAACGCCCAGTCCCTTGAGGTTCTCTATCTCCTTTTGCACAATGTCCTTTGGCAGTCTGAATTCGGGTATACCGTACATCAGCACGCCGCCGGCTGTGTGGAACGCTTCAAACACCGTTACCTTATAGCCGCGCTTTGCAAGATCGCCTGCCGCCGTAAGTCCGGACGGACCGGAGCCCACTACCGCGACCTTTTTGCCGTTTGGCGTCGGGCGCTGCGGCTTATCGGCAACATTTGCCATATGGTAGTCGGCGGCAAACCGCTCAAGTCTGCCTATGCCCACCGGCTCGCCCTTTATGCCGCGAACGCATTTTGACTCGCACTGCTTCTCCTGCGGACATACTCTGCCGCATACGGCCGGGAGCGCGTTCGTCTCCTTTATCTTCTGATATGCGCCTTCAAAATCGCCTTCCTTTATCCTGCCGATAAATTCAGGTATCTTGACCGCGACCGGGCAGCCGTTCATACACGGCTTGTTTTTACAGTTAAGGCAGCGCTCCGCCTCGTCCATTGCCATTTCGGGGGTGTAGCCTGTCGTTACCTCTAAAAAGTTTTTATTTCTCACATCCGGCGCCTGCTCAGGCATCGGATTTTTGTCAAGTCTCATATTTGGCATAGCCTTACACCTCCGCTCTGTTCGTTCTGCCGATACGGCAATGTCCCTCCGCGCATGAGCGATCCTCATAGCTCTTGAACATTCTGCCTCTCTTCATGGCGCTGTCCCAGTCTATCTTATGACCGTCAAAGTCCGGACCGTCAACGCAGGCGAATTTCGTTTCGCCGCCGACGATAACGCGGCAGCCGCCGCACATACCCGTACCGTCTATCATTACCGGGTTCATACTTACCATGGTCGGAATGTTATACTGCTCCGTAAGCTTGCATACGAATTTCATCATGATCAGCGGGCCTATGGCTATGACCTCGTCAAACTTCTCGCCGGCTTCTATCTCATTCTTGAGCATATCCGTCACAAACCCCTGATTGCCGTTTGAGCCGTCATCAGTTGCGACAATGAGCTTATTTGCGATCTTGCGGCACTCGTCCTCCAATATGATAAGCTCCTTACTGCGAAATCCCGTTATGACCGTTACATCCGCGCCAAGCTCATGCAGCTTCTTTGCCTGCGGATACGCTATAGCCGTTCCCAGTCCTCCGCCTATAACGGCGACCTTGCGCTTTCCCTCAAGCGGTGTCGGCTGTCCGAGAGGTCCGGCAAAATCCAGAAGCGTCTCCCCAGCTTCAAGCTGCGCCAGATCCTTTGTCGTTTTGCCGACTATCTGAACGATTATCGTCACGCTGCCCTTTTCCCTGTCAAAATCGGCAACGGTGAACGGCACGCGTTCTCCATGCTCGTCGATCCTCAGGATTATGAACTGTCCCGGCTCCGCCTTTCGCGCGATGAGCGGTGCTTCCACCTCCATGAGGAATACCGTCGGATTAAGCATTTCCTTTTTCAAAATCTTGTAAGCCATTTATCTCACCTCATTTATTCTTTTTTATAAACTCCTCAGCCTTGTCCGCGGCGTCCGCGATGCTTGTTTCTATCGCTTCCTTTGCGCTGCGTTCCTTATATTCTATTATTCCCTCGCCGCATTTCTTGCCGACAACGAGCCTTACGGGTATACCTATAAGATCGGCGTCCTTGAACTTTACGCCTGCTCTTTCCGCTCGGTCGTCTATGAGCGCGTCTATGCCGCGGTCTTTAAGCTCCTGATAAAGCTTCTCCGCCGCCGCCACCTGCTCGTCATTTTTATAATTCGCAGGTATTACAAGCACCTCATACGGCGCTATCGAAACAGGCCAGATTATGCCGTCATCATCATGGAGCTGCTCTATTGCCGCCGCGACGCACCGCGTAACGCCTATGCCGTAGCAACCCATTATGACCGTCTGCTGCTTGCCGTTCTCATCAAGATATTTAAGTCCCAAGGAGTCGGAATATTTCGTGCCGAGCTTGAATATATGTCCTACCTCTATGCCCTGCTCCGACTTTATCGGTTCGCCGCACACCGGGCAGGCATCGCCCGTTACGACAACGCGTATGTCAGCAACGACATCGGGCGTAAAATCGCGGTCAATATTCACATTTTTATAGTGCATATCGCTCTCGTTGGCGCCGATGATGAAATTCTTCATCATCGCGACCTCCTTATCGGCATATACCGGTATGCCCAGACCTATCGGTCCGGCAAACCCGACCTTGGCGTTCGTTATCTCGCGAACTGCATCAGGCTCCGCCAATTCAAGATCATCCACACATCCGATAAGATTTTTCAGCTTTACCTCGTTGACATCCCTGTCGCCGCGCACCATTGCCGCGATATATTTATCATCCGCTCTATATATTATCGTCTTGGCAAAATTCTCCGGCTTCATGCCCAAAGACTGTACCAGCTCGTCTATCGTATGAGCATCGGGCGTGTGTATCTTCTCTCTCTCTTTTTCTTCCTCCGGCGCATCCACAGCAGTTGGGATACATTCGCATTTTTCATAGTTGGCGGCGTATCCGCATTTTTCGCAATATGCGATACCGTCCTCGCCCACAGGCGATTTTACCATAAATTCCTGCGAGCCGCTGCCGCCCATCGCGCCGCTGTCGGCATCGACAACGGTAAAGTCAAGACCGAGACGCTTGAAGATGCGGTTGTACGCCTCATACATCTTCTGATATGAAATATCAAGCCCCTTCTCGTCAAGATCGAAGCTGTACGCGTCCTTCATGACAAATTCGCGGCTTCTTATTATGCCGAAGCGCGGCCGCGCCTCGTCGCGGTACTTTGTCTGTATCTGATAAAGCGTCATGGGGTATTCCTTGTACGATTTTACATTGTCTATGACGCACTGTGTAAACAGCTCCTCATGCGTGGGTCCGAGACAGAAATCACGCTCGCCTCTGTCCTTGAGCCTGAACATACTCTGTCCGAATACCTCCCATCTTCCCGACGCCTGATATGCCTCCGCCGGCAAGAGCGCCGACATCAGAAGCTCCTGCGCGCCGGCTCTGTCCATTTCCTCGCGTATTATATCCTGTACCTTCCTCAGCGTTCTCAGACCCAACGGCAGATACGAATACACTCCTGCAGCAAGCTTTCTTATAAGTCCTGCGCGGAGCATGAGCCTGTGGCTTGCTATTTCCGCCTCCGCCGGTACCTCGCGCAATGTCGGCATTAGTAATTTTGACATTCTCATTGTTACGATCATTAGCTCCTTTCCCGATATACCTTAATATCTGTCGCTCTTTATCATCGAGCCTATGCCGCTGGTGGTAAATATCTCAAGCAACAAGCAATGCGGTATGCGTCCGTCTACGATATGTACGCCGGTTACACCGTCTTTGACTGCCTTTATGCAGCCCTGCACCTTCGGGATCATACCGCCGTTTATGGTGTTGTCTTCTATCATTTTGTTTATCTCGTCCACCGTTGCCTCGTATACGACATTGCCGTCCTTATCCTTTATTCCCTCAACATCGGTGAGCAGTATGAGCTTCTCCGCCTGCACCGCAACCGCAACGGAAGCCGCGACGGTATCGGCATTTATATTATAGCTGTTGCCCTCGCTGTCGGTGCCTATCGGCGCGATAACGGGTATGAGCTGATCCTGGCACAACAGGTCGAGCACTTCCCGTTTGATATTTTTTATCCTGCCGACATATCCCAGATCCACCGTCTCGCCGTCGACCTCGGTCGTCTGCTTCTCGCATTCGATAAACGACGCGTCTATGCCGCTTATCCCGACCGCTCTGCCGCCCTGCTTATTGAGCATGGCAACGACCTCTTTATTCGTTTTGCCGATAAGTACCTGCTGCGCTACGGCAACGGTCGTTTCGTCTGTGACGCGCAAGCCGTTTACGAACTTGCTCTTTATCCCTTTATCGTTCAGCTCTCGCGATATGTCCGGACCGCCGCCATGAACGATTATCGGGTTGAGACCGATAAATTTAAGCAGCGTTATATCCTGCATTACCTTGTTTTTCAGCTCCTCGTTTATCATCGCGTTGCCGCCGTATTTTATTACGACCGTTTTGCCCGAAAATCTCCTTATGTACGGCATCGCATCGATCAGGATCTGCGCTTTTTTTATAAGCTCCTGCATTTGTTTTCTCCTTATAAGTAAAATCCGGCATTGTCTATGCCCGTTTTTTCGTCCAGTCCGAAGATCAGGTTCATATTCTGCACCGCTTGTCCTGCCGCGCCCTTATAGATATTGTCTATGGCGGATACGATGACCGCGCGGCAGAGCCGCTCGTCAACGACTATGCCTATATCTACAAAGTTCGAGCCTGCGACGCATTTTGTCTCCGGCAGCGTGCCGACAGGCTTTACGCGTACAAAATATTCGTCCTTGTAAAACTCCCGATAAAGCTCGGTAAGCTCCTCTGCTGTGCATTTCCTGTTCAGGTTTATGTATATAGTAGAGAGTATGCCTCTTTTCTGCGGTATCAGGTGCGGAGTAAACGAGATCATGACCTCGCTTTTTGCCGCCTTTGACAGCTCCTGCTCTATTTCGGATGTATGGCGGTGCGTTGCGACCTTGTATGCCTTCGTGTTTTCTGTACATTCACAGAAATGATACGCAAGCCCAAGTCCTCTGCCCGCGCCCGTAACGCCCGATTTGGCGTCTACTATTATATTTTCGCTTTTTCCGATGCCGCTGTCAAGAAGCGGATACGCGCCCAATATAGAGCAGGTCGTATAGCAGCCCGGATTGCCTATGAGCCGCGCCCTTCTGATCCTGTCGCGGTACAGCTCCGGCAGACCGTATACCGATTCGGCAAGAAGCTCCGGCGAGGAATGCTCCTGTCCGTACCATTTTTCATATACCGCCGCGTCATCGTATCTGAAATCGCCGCTGAGGTCGATGACCTTCAGCCCTCTTTCGATAAGCGACGGTATAACATCCTTTGACGCGCCGTGCGGCAGCGCGGTAAACGCCACATCGCACTTTGCGACCTCGTCTATATCAAGCTTTGTGCATGTCATATCAAGGACATGATCAAAGCTGCCGTAAACCTCCGATACGGGCTGTCCGTCATAGCTCTGAGAGCCGAGTATTTTAAGCTCCGCCTCAGGGTGCGCGGAAAGGATCCTTACAAGCTCTATGCCTGCATATCCCGTTGCGCCCAGAACTGCTGTTTTTATCATGGTTATGACCTTATCTCCTTTCGTGAGATCCGCGCTGTCGGATGCAGCGATCTCCATTCGTTTTGTACCATAAATCTGCTTATTTTCTTTATGTGCAAGGGGTATTGTACCACAACCTGCCTTGTTTGTAAAGGGGAAAACGCAAATTTCCGCATCAGATCTATGCTTTATTGCTGCCTTTCCCACATGGTAACTGGTGTCATATCGGCATTCCAAAGGAACACCTTATCCGGCTGAAAATCTATTTCCGACCCGTCCGATACCGCGGCAATATCGGTAAGTATGCCGCGACTGTCATATTTCGCGGCATATGCCGAATAGCCCTCCGGCGCGTTTGAGATCGATACAGTCGCGCCCTCGGCGGCGGGTGTTACGCTGATCGACGGCGTCGCGACATTTGTATTATACGCATAATCGACCGCCGTTACGGTCACCGCGCCCTTGGGGTCTGTAACGGTGAATGTATGTTCATATTCCGTTACCGCGCCGGTCGGCGTTACCGTTTCCGTTTTGACCGCGCCGGAGAGGTCGGTGTAGCTGACTGTCACGCTTTGCAGATAATTCGCGTCCGACGCCTTAACATAAAGCTGCGTCTTGTCGCGGCTTAGCGTTGCACTTACCTGCGGCGCGGTGTTGTCTATTATTATATTGCGCGGAAAATCGAGCGTTTTCGGAGTAAGCATTCTGCCGTCATCAAAATATCCGGTAAGCCGAACGGTGTATTCGCCGTCTGCAAGCGCGGAAATGTTTGTATATGCCATCGAATATGTGGTGAATTTATCCATATATCCGCTCGCTGCGGTTGTGCTTTTCGGTGCGCGATAATTCATTTCAACTCCGTTTTGCATAAGCGACAGCCTCATGCCATGGCTTCCGCGGTAAAGCATCATCACCGCCGTAAGCGAATCATATCGCCCGTCACCGTTTTTCGGTGATATTATCATATATTGCGTATCTGTGCCGAGCGTTTTGTTTGTACCGCCAAGCGTCGTTCTCAGATATGTTCCTGCAAGCGCGCTGCCGCCTGTGTCATATCTCGTTTTGTCAAACATCGGCAGCTCTCTCCAGTCGCCGAAAAAGCCCATAAACGGGATACCCACCGAATAATCCGAATTTGAAAGCCTTATGTATCCGTCTATGTAAAAGCCGTTACCGAAAACAGCCGCCTGCTCCTGAAGCTCATCACTGTCGAGCGTTACCGATATTGTGACTGGCGTATCGCTGTCCGCCTCAGCCGTTACAGCATCGGTCGTATAGCTTTTTACAGTCAGACTTTTCATTTGACCGACATAATTTTTGCCGCCCGATACGGTATGATCGTCTGTCATGACCTCAACGGAGATATCGTCAAATAGTATATCCTCCATTGAATAATTATGCGCCGTAAACGATATATCAAAGCTTGCGCTGAGCTTGTTTCCAAGGTTTACGAGCGTTTTTTCGTTATCGTTTTTAAGTGTTACGGGCGTTGCCACAGCCGATTGGGGATCGACCAGCCCCGCGCCCTGAAGCCGCGGCGAATACGCAATATGCGACTCGGCGTATCGTGCCGGCACTGCCGTTGACGTAAGTCTTTGCTCTATCATATCGGCAACGCTCGCACTATCCGCGCCACCAATCGCGTTGATATACGATTTTATGCACGCGCACACTCCGGCAATATACGGGCTTGCCATGGATGTTCCGCTGTTTAGCACATACGCGGTGTCCGATGCCGTACCTGATGAATAGATGTTGCCGCCGTAGCCCATGATATTCGGTATAAGCTCCAGAGTTTCGCTTATTCCCCATGACGAAAATGATGACGGTGTGCCGCCGGTTACGGAGTTTTCGATGCGATGCACGCTCTCGCCGTTTACGCGTACTGCGCCTGCGCCGCCGGCAAGCAGCGCCTCGCCGTCCTGCTTTGTCATAAACAGCGTCGGCAGAGCCTGCCCCGATATTGACGGATACGGCTCGTCTCTGTTATCATATATTATCGCCGCTATCGCTCCGGCGTTTTTTGCTTTATTCGTCTTGTCCTCAAAGCTGTTGCCGCCGCGCTGTATTATCGCGACCTTGCCGGATGCGCCGACGCAGTCTGCGGCGGTGCTTGCAAGACCGCAGTCGATGATCTGTGTTTCCGTTTGCACCGCGTCCTTGAAATATACGCCGTTTGCGGCAAAGTCAAGACCTGCCATAACAGAGCCATTATCTAAAACAATATCGGTAAGAGTCGAATAGGTGCTCGCCGCGTCCGCCGACGCCACCGAAAATGTATCGGTAAGCTTACCGTATGCGCCGACTGCCCCATAATCGGGATCGAGCGCGGACGGCGCGGTTTGCGAATATCCCCTCGCGTCATTGCCTGCCGCTACACATACCGCTATACCTGCATTGCGCGCGTTTTGGATGGATGTCGCTATTTGGGTAAAGCCGCTTGAGCGCATATCGCGGTATTTTCCTCCGAAGCTCATATTGATAACATCAACCTTTAATTTGTAGCAATCATCAAGAGCCGCTATCGCCGCGTTCATATCTATTCCCGTTGCGGAGACACCTATAGCCATAAGCGCAAGCTGCGCCTCGGGCGCATTGCCGCATATCATATCGCCGTTTGGAAGCGTGCCGCCGCTGCCTGCCGCTATGCCGGCAACATGGGTTCCGTGATCGGCATAATTTTTTACTGCGGCTGTAGCTGTGCTTTTTTGATAATAGTCGTACACAAACGGCAGCTTCGCGTTATAATATATCCCACGGCCCGTTTCCGATATCAAGCTCTCGGCATCCGCCTGAGAATATTTCGGCTCCGACGGGGCGGTTTGGAAATATTCATGAGTTATATTAAATCCCGTATCTATTATCGCAATGGCGGTACCTTCGCCTTTGTATTCCGCCGTTGCCGCCGCGGACGCTATCACCTCGCCGCTGCTTATCTCATCATCCGGCACCGTATACAGCTCCACCGCCTCGCATACATCCGTCACGCCGTCGGTAGCGAGGATCTTTTCCATATCGCCGCGCCGCGCCGTTATTGAAAAGCCGCTTGAGAGCTGAGTATAGACATAGCTCTCCTCCGCACTTACGCCAAGCTTTTTTGCAACATCGGCAAGTATTTCCCTGTTTTGCGTTTCAAGCTCCTCTTCATGCCTGTCTATATACCCCTGCGTCATCGTTTTTAAATTAGAGAGCGACCGCATATTCGTCTCCAGCTCAGCGACCGGCGTGCCTGCCGTGCCGACGATAAATGTCACGACCTCGCTGTCCTTGTCTATATTGTTTTCCGCCGCCGCAGGCATTGCCGACAGCATCAGAAGCGCCGCCGAAAGCAGAGCGCATATATATCTTTTCATGAAAAACCCCTCCGATTTTCGGGTACTGTATCGCCAATTTATTGTACCACACAATCGGAGGGATTGCAATATTTATTTTATCTTAATTTGAACCCATACCACTCATAGACATTCGCCGCCTTGTATGAGGATATGTATTTGAAAAAGCTGTATGCCGCGCCGCTCATATCCGCCCCGCCGCGCGTCATAGCCGCCGAATACGGATCGGCAGGCTCGGCAAGTTCCTCTGTTACGGTGACGGGCGCATATACTGCTTCAGAGCCAAGCATGATGTCCTCGCGCGGTATTTCCTCATCCGTCATCACGCGCACATACCTATCGGAGATAAGCTCGCAAACGCTGTCTTTATCGACCGCACCGATCTCGGAAAGGTACGCTATCGTCTCGTCATTTGCTATTACTATATCGCATTCGCCGCCGTTTACGGCGCTTATTATATTATCCGCCGTATCCGCATGGAACACGACCGTATGCTTTGGATGCTCATCGTTATACTTTGCCGCGACCGCGTCCGTAACGCCTATCAGCGGCGTTTGGACATACACATCTATCCGCGCCGCTTCCCAATCGGTCTTATCAGTCACCTCCGCCGTCTGCGTACCGCAGCCGACAAGCAGCGCCGCCGCAAAAACCGCGAAAAACATCTTCTTCATATGCCGTCCACCCCTTTCGTCACTGTATCGCCATTGTACCATATAAATCACAAATTGTCAATTACACGCTTTTTTCTATTGACTTCCCTTGCCGCCTGTGATATATTCATCACATAATAAACATTCCAAAGGATATTTTATATAATGCAGCTTCCGAAAAGATTTCTTGAACGAATGCAAGAGCTTCTGGGCGATGAATACGGATCGTTCATCAGCTCCTATGACACAAGCATAAAACAGGGCATAAGGATAAATACTCTAAAATGCGCCGACACCGCCGCCTTGGCGCGGAGCATAGGCGCGACGGAGCCTGTGCAATGGTGCGAGGACGGCTATTACGCGGACAGATCGACCGTAAGCGGAACGCATCCATTCCACGCGGCAGGGCTTATTTATTTTCAGGAGCCGTCGGCGATGTGTGTCGTGCCATCGGTGCCGACAGGCAAAGATCTGCGAGTGCTTGACCTATGCGCCGCGCCGGGCGGAAAAACCACGCATATGGGCGCGATCATGAAAAACAAGGGCCTGCTCGTGGCAAACGAGATAATACCCAAACGCGCGACGGTGCTTGCCGAAAATACGGAGCGGCTGGGGCTTCGCAACGCCGTTGTCACAAACGCATCGCCTGCGGCGCTTGCTCAGAAATTCCCGTCGTTTTTTGACAGGATAATCGTTGACGCGCCATGTTCGGGCGAGGGAATGTTCCGCAAGGAGCCGCAAGCGGCGGAGGAATGGAGCGAAGCGCATTCGCTGTCCTGCGCGACGCGGCAGAAAAACATACTCGATGACGCGTACACAATGCTTCGCGGCGGCGGATATATCATCTACTCCACCTGTACCTTTTCATATGATGAAAATGAGGCGGTCGTAGGGTATATGCTTAAAAAATACAATATGACGCTTGAGGATATACCGTCTCTTTCCATGCTCTCGGGCGGCATTGGCGAGGAGCTTTCAAAATGCAGACGCGTCTTTCCCCACCGCCAATGCGGCGAGGGGCATTTTGTGGCGCTTTTGAAAAAAAATGGAGAAGAGATCGTACCCGAAAAGCCGAGAAAGCAAAAAAAGCCCTCCGTGGCAATGGCGGAGGCGATACGGATATACCGCGATTTTGAAAAGGATGCGCTCAATATATCACTTGACGGGGAATTTGCGCTGTTTGGCGATAATCTCTATCTGATGCCGACACCTTTAGATACGGACGCGCTTCGCGTTATCCGCTGCGGACTGCATTTAGGCATCGTCAAAAAGGGCAGATTTGAGCCGTCTCACGCGCTCTCGCACGCGCTCTCACCTGAAAGCTTCAAGCAGTTTGTATGCCTTGACGCAAACGGCGATGACATACAAAAATATATGCGCGGCGATGTGCTGCCGTCATCACGCCGCGGTTGGTGCGTTGTCGGGATAGACGGCGGCGGAATAGGCTGGGGCAAGGCGTCCGGCGGCGTGATAAAGAACCATTACCCCAAACATCTGCGAATATTAAAATGACGGATAAAGCAGCGAGTGCATAAACCCATGTATGCTGACCGTCATTATATCTCCGGCGACAGGCGCGCCGTCTATACATACGACATTTGCATAGACAGGCTCGCCCACATCCGCCGGATAATTTTTTACCTCAAATGTATACCGCACGCCGCTCCTGCCATAATACGGCGAAATGTCAAGCCCTGCCCGACTTTGAATAGTATTATAGCTTTTGTACACCTCATCCTCCTGCAACGGAAGAAAAACCTTTTCCTCATCCGTCGGCTTATCGGATACCTCCCATCCGTAGCTTTCCAAAAACTGACGGCATTTTCCGATTTCGGCATCATCGCCGTGCGCCGTTACCATCAGCGCCGCGCATACCACCGCGGCGGCTATAAGGATCATAAACCTCATATCGCGCCCCCCAAGCAATTTGTTCCATATTTAATATTATTTGGCGCAATATCAATATATTACATCGTCTATTTCACATTTGTTCGGGAAAAATAAAGCTGACACTTATAAATCGAGGAGATGATTAAAATGTTGAGCAAAATTTCATTGGCGCTCGTTATTATCGGCGCGATCAACTGGTTGCTTATCGGCGTATTCGGCTACGATCTTGTAGCGGCGATATTCGGCGGTCAGCTCGCAGTCGCGTCAAGAGTGGTATATACGATTGTAGGCATCGCGGGATTATGGTGTATATCGCTGTTTTTCAACCACAGTTTCGCAAACGCGGAAGTGTAAAAAAATAAGGGGCTGCCGAAAGGCAGCCCTTCAGCGTGTAGACAAACTTGTCTACACGCTGGCAGAGTGCCGAAAATCGAGGCAGATTTTGCGAAAATGAACTCGTCGGCGTACGG
>CAJONM010000069.1 GCA_905235885.1 uncultured Clostridia bacterium | reverse complement strand
TTGCTTTGCAGTACGGCACGACGGACGGCTATCCGAAAATGAAGGAATGCGCGAAGGCGAGAGCGATGAAGGCGGGCGCGTACAGCGAGGGTGACACGATAATCATTATGACCGGCGCAAATCAGGGAATAGATCTTACGGCAAAGTCGATCCTAAATAAGGGCGATAAGATAATAGTCGAAAGCCCCAGCTTCATAGGAAGCCTTAACGCGTTCAGGACATATGAGTCCGTGCTTGTTGGCGTGGATATGGACGATAACGGTATGGATATGGAAAAGCTTGAGGAGGTTCTTGAAAACAACAAGGACGCAAAGCTATTATATACCATCCCGACATTCCAGAACCCGACAGGCACCACCATGCCGCTTGACAGGAGAAAAAGACTGCTTGAGCTTGCCTCAAAATACGATATTCTCATAATTGAGGATAACCCGTACGGTGATCTGAGATTTTCGGGCGAGGATGTTCCCACGCTCAAATCTATGGATACGGAGGGGCGCGTAATATACTGCGGCTCATTCTCAAAAATACTGTCACCGGGCATGAGACTGGGATATGTCGTAGGACCTGCTCCGCTGCTTGAAAAGATAGAGATACTAAAGCAGGTAAACGATGTTCATACGCCTATGCTCACACAGCTTATGTGCGTTGAGTTTATGAAAAAATACAACATAGACAGCTATATAGAGAAAAACAGGCAGCTATACGGCAAAAAGTGCAAGGTAATGCTTGATACGATGGAGGAGACATTCCCCAAGGGCAAGGTCACATGGACAGTGCCGGAGGGCGGCATATTCCTCTGGTGTACCTGCCCCGGCTTTAAGGGTGACGCGTCGGATATAATGAATGCCTGCCTTGACAGGAAGGTGGCGATAGTCCCCGGCTCAAACTTTGCGGTGGATCAAAATGCCCCGTCAAATCAGTTCAGATTGAACTACTCGTCAATATCGCCTGAGAAGATAGAAGAGGGCGTAAGGCGCGTCGGTGCGGTGCTGACGGAAATTCTGTAAGGGAGAACGACATGGAAGAGCATAAAAAGAGAATTTTTTCCGGTGTGCAGCCATCAGGTACGATAACGCTCGGAAATTATCTGGGCGCGATAAGAAATTGGGTATCGTTGCAGGATAAATACGATTGCGCGTTCGCGATGATGGATATGCACACGATAACCGTCCGTCAAACGCCGGCGGAGCTGAGAAAGCGCACACAAGAGCTTCTCGCGCTGTATATTGCGTGCGGAATAGACCCGGGAAAAAGCATATTATTCATACAGTCGCATAACAGCGCGCATGCGGAGCTTGCGTGGGTGCTGGGCTGCTACACATATATGGGCGAGCTGCAAAGAATGACGCAGTTCAAGGATAAGTCGGCGCATCATGAGGACAATATAAACGCAGGATTATTCACATATCCTGTGCTTATGGCGGCGGATATCCTTCTGTATAATGCCGATTATGTGCCTGTGGGCAAGGATCAGATGCAGCATATCGAGATATGCCGCGACATCGCGCAGCGCTTCAACGCGTTGTACGGAGATGTGTTTACGGTGCCGGAGGGCTTGCTGGCGTCATCGGGCGCGAAGATAATGAGCCTTCAGGATCCGACAAAGAAAATGTCCAAATCCGATACGAACCCAAAGGGTTATATCTCGATGATGGATGACTTTAATGTCATAGCCCAAAAGGTAAAAAGCGCGGTGACCGACAGCGAGGGTGTTATAGAATACCGCCCCGACGATACGGCAAAAGCGGGAATAAATAACCTTCTCAGCATTATGGCTGTAATGACCGCAACCACGCCGGAGGCTGTCGCGGTGCAATTTGCCGGACAGGGCTACGGTGCGTTCAAGAGCGCGGTCGCCGAGGCGATAGTTGAGGGGATCAGACCCATACGCGAGGAATACGACAGGATAATACAGGATAAATCGTACCTGTCCGATGTATACACGCGCGGCGCGGAAACAGCGTGCCGCATAGCGAGAAGAACGCTCAATAAGGTCTATAAAAAGGTGGGCTTCATAGTAAAATAATACACGAAAGGCTGATCATATGAAATACGCAAGTATGATATTCACCTTTGCAATATCATTTATATTCACATTTGCCTCAACGCCAGTTGTGCGACGAATGGCATACAAAATAGGCGCGGTGGATGTGCCTAAGGACAAACGGCGCGTGCATAAACGCCCCACGCCGCGAATAGGCGGTCTTGCAATGCTGTTCGGGTTTATGGTCGCGGTGCTGTGCTTTAACGACGACTGGTCAAAAGCTACGATCGCTATGCTCATAGGCGTTGCGGTGCTGGGAGTGCTCGGCATCATTGACGATTGCAGGGAGCTTGACGCGCGGCTGAAATTTGTCGTTCAGATAATAGCGGCGCTCATTGTCGTATTTTACGGCGACGTACGCATATCGGTATTTTCAAACCCGAATGTGTTCAGTGAAAATCCGTTTGTGATACTGCCGTTCTGGCTTTCAGCGACGGTGACGGTACTGTGGATAGTATTTATGACAAACGCCGTCAACTTCATAGACGGGCTTGACGGGCTTGCCGCCGGAGTTTCGGCGATAATGTCCATGTCACTGGTGTTTATAGCCATAACATATCACGAATATGCCATAGCCACATTCGGCATAGCCATCATGGGCGCGTGCTTCGGATTTTTGCCGTTCAATTTCAATCCGGCAAAGGTGTTTATGGGCGATACCGGCTCTACATTTTTAGGCTTTATGCTCGCGGTTTTGTCGGTGCGCGGAATGTTTAAGTCATACGCGGTAATATCGTTTGCGGTGCCGATATTAATTCTCGGTCTGCCGCTGTTTGACGCGGTATTTGCCATGATACGCAGAATGTTCTCCGGCAAAAGTCCCATGGTCGCAGACAGAGGGCATCTTCATCACAGACTGTATGATATGGGCTTTTCACAGAAGCAGACGGTGTTTATTCTCTATGCCATAAGCGGCGTTTTGGGAATAACGGCGATACTTCTTGCCGAGCAGCGATTCCTGCGCGCTATGCTGTTGCTGATGTGCGTACTGATATTCCTTATAATCGCAACCATGTTCGGCACGAACAGCTTTGTGCATAAGATCAACACACCGCAGGATAGCGAGGATAAATCAGATGAAGAAAATTAAGATAATGACCGTCTTCGGCACAAGGCCTGAGGCGATAAAGATGTGTCCGCTCGTTCTGGAGCTTAAAAAACATGAGAATATAGAACCGATCGTTTGCGTAACGGCGCAGCACAGGCAGATGCTCGATCAGGTGCTTGACATATTCGGCATTACGCCCGACTATGATCTCGATATAATGAAAACGCGCCAGACGCTTGCCGGTATAACAACGCGCGTGCTTGAGGGCATGGAGGAGGTCCTGAAAAAGGAGCAGCCCGACATCGTTCTCGTTCACGGCGATACATCAACGAGCTTTGTCGCGGCGCTTGCGGCATTTTATCAGCAGATAAAGGTTGGTCATGTGGAGGCAGGGCTGAGGACATACGATATATACAGCCCATTCCCCGAGGAGATGAACCGCCAGCTTACCGGCAGGATAGCAAATCTGCATTTTGCGCCGACTATGCGTAATTTTAATAATCTTATAAAGGAAAATGTCAGCCCAGACAAAATATATATAACGGGCAATACCGTTATAGACGCGCTCAAAACAACTGTCAGAGAGGATTACCAATTCCGCGACGAGTGCCTGAGAACGCTCGATTTTCAAAACAATCGCGTGATAATCGTAACGGCACATCGGCGCGAGAATTTGGGCAGACCGCTTGAGGACATATGTGCGGCGATCAAGGAGATAGTGCTGTCGCATCCCGATACGGTGGCTGTTTATCCCGTTCATCTCAATCCGGCTGTCCGCGAAACAGCGGACAGGGTGCTTGGCGACACAGACAGAATACATCTGATACCGCCGCTTGACACAGACGAGCTGCATAATGCTATCGCAAGGAGCTGTATGGTGCTTACCGATTCGGGCGGCATACAAGAGGAAGCACCGGCTCTTGCAAAGCCGGTACTCGTCCTGCGCCGCGAAACGGAGCGACCCGAAGCGGTGGAGGCAGGAACGGTAAAGCTTGCCGGAGTGGATAAGGACACGATAGTGCGGCTTGCAAACGAGCTGCTTGACGATGATCAGGCATACAGGCGCATGGCTCAGGCGGCAAACCCGTACGGTGACGGTGAAGCGTCGCGGAGGATATGCGGCGCGCTGCTTTATGAATTCGGCGCGGCAGACGAAAAGCCGGACATATTCGGAGAAAACTGAAAGGATATAATGCTTAAATGAAACTTGGAATTGTAGGACTGCCCAATGTAGGCAAATCGACACTTTTTAACGCCATAACGCAGGCGGGCGCGGAGAGCGCGAATTATCCGTTCTGCACGATAGAGCCGAATGTCGGCATAGTCGATGTGCCGGATGAAAGGGTGGACAGACTCGCAGAAATGTATAACCCCAAAAAGGTAACGCGCGCGTATATAGAATTTGTCGATATTGCCGGACTTGTCAAGGGCGCGTCACGCGGCGAAGGACTGGGCAATAAATTTCTCGCGTCGATACGCGAATGTGACGCGATCGTTCATGTGGTGCGCTGCTTTGAGGACAGCAATATAACCCATGTTGACGGCTCGGTCGATCCCGTCCGCGATATCGAAACGATAAATTTTGAGCTTATATTCTCCGATATAGAGATGCTCGACAGGAAAATAGACAGAACAAAGAAGGCGATGAAGGGCGATAAGTCGCTCGCGGCGGAGCTTGCGCTGTATGAGCGCGTAAGAGAGGCGCTTATGCAGGGAAAGCTTGCAAAATCGCTCGATTATACCGATGATGAGCTGGCGCTGATGCGCGATGTGTTCCTGATAACGATGAAGCCGGTCATATATGCGGCAAATGTCGCAGAGGATGACTTTTCAAACGGTATAGAAAACAACGATTTTGTAAACAAGGTAAAATCATATGCGGCAGAGGAAGGCTCGGAGGTAATGCCCGTTTCCGCGAGGATAGAGGACGAAATATCGCAGCTTGAGCCTGATGAGAGGGAGATGTTTTTAGAGGATCTGGGAATGACCGAATCGGGACTTGACAGACTTATAAAGGCAAGCTATTCCCTGCTGGGGCTTATAAGCTATCTCACCGCCGGTGAGCCGGAGGTGCGTGCATGGACGATAAAGCGCGGCACAAAGGCACCGCAGGCGGCAGGCAAGATACATTCCGATTTTGAACGCGGCTTTATTCGCGCGGAGGTCGTTAATTACAGCGACCTTATCGCGTGCGGCACGATGGCTGCCGCCAAGGAAAAGGGGCTTGTACGTAGCGAGGGCAAGGAATATGTCATGAAAGACGGCGATATTGTCTTGTTCAGATTTAATGTGTGATGGAAAAAAGCAAACCTAAGGATAATATACACGCCAAGCATCGCCGCCGTATGAGGGAAAGGTTTGATAAAACAGGCTTTGAGGGCTGGGCGGATCATGAGATACTGGAGTTTATGCTGTATAATGTATACGCGCAGCACGATACGAACCCGATAGCCCACAAGCTGCTCAAATACAGCAACCACAGCATCGTGCGGCTTCTTGAAAACGCAAACGATTACGGAATGTCGGAGAATATAGAGGGTGTGGGCGTAAGGACGGTACAGTATTTGCGGAGCATAAACGAGTTTATGAACTACTACCGCAATATGCAGCTTACCGAAAACCGGACACGCCTTGACCGCAACAGCATATATGATATTGTAAAGTCGCTTGATATGTCCGACGACCATGAGGACATATATATGATATGTCTTGACAGGCTTATGCGTATCAAATGCATTGCGCGTATGACTTCAGCCAGCGACAGCGGCTATGCACAGGTAAATCTCAATAAGCTTTTAAGGACCGCAACGCAGGCAAAATCGGCAAATGTCGTTCTGGTGCATAACCATCCGAGCGGCGGCACCGATATTTCGTTCGAGGATCTGCATATGACGGTACGAATAGACGAAATGCTGGGCAGTCTCGGCGTTTTTCTGGTGGATCATTTCATAATTTGCGGCGATGAGATCGTAAGTATAAAAATGAGTATAGGCGAGCTATACGGTGAATAAAAAAAGGAGGATCTTAAAATGGACGAGGAGATCAAGGTAACGGAGCAGATCGAGCGGGAGACGGAGCAGGAGGCAACGCTTCATACAGACGCCGCAGAGGGCGAGGAAGAGACGATAGGCAATATAAAAATATCTGTTGAGGTAGTAACGACCATTGCAGGCATCGCCGCAACGGAGATCGACGGCGTATCGTGTATGTACACATCGTTCGTAGGCGGAGTCGCGGAGCGTTTAGGCGCGAGAAAGAGCAGCGCAAAGGGCGTTAAGGTCGATATGGACGGCGAAACGGCAAATATAGACCTGTATATCGTAGTCGATTACGGTGTGAAGATACCTGAGCTTGCATGGGCGGTACAGGAACGCGTTAAAGCGAGCGTTGAGAATATGACGGGACTGGTGGTATCGAGCGTTAATATTCACATAGAGGGCATCAATTTCAACAAGCCTGCCGATACTACACAGGCAGACACGGAGGAGCAGGCTTGACCCGATAAAGAAAACGGCAGGGGGTGATTTTTTTGCAAAAGGGATCAAATATAATGCTTTCGCTGATGCAGCTCAACATAGGCGGCGCGGAGACTCATGTCGTGGAGCTGGCAAAGGAGCTGAAGCGGCAGGGCTTTAATGTTATCGTTACCTCAAACGGCGGCGTATATGTTAAAGAGCTTGAGGACGCCGGAATAAAGCATTATCGCGTTCCGCTGCAAAACAAGAACCCCATAAATGTCATAAAGGCGATAGCGCAGCTCAGACGAATAATCATAGACGAAAAAATAGATATAGTCCATTCGCACGCGCGTATACCGTCATTCATACTCGGCAAGCTGCACAAGGTAATGAAATTTCCGTTCGTTACTACGGCGCATTGGGTGTTCAACACAAAATACGGTCTGAAATATATAACCGATTGGGGACAGAAATGCGTCGCAGTATCGGATGATATAAAGACATATCTGATGGATAACTATAAGGTGCCGGAGGCGAATATACGCGTTACCATAAACGGTATCGACACCGGAAAATTTTCGCCCGATACCGATACATCAGATATACGCGCAGAGCTGGGCATCGGCGCGGATGATACGGTTATCGTATATGTAAGCCGAATGGACAGCTCCCGTTCGCTTGCGGCAAAGCATCTGATAGACGCGGTGCCGGCGATTGATAAGCTTGCGAAAAATCTCAAGGTCATAATAGTGGGCGGCGGAGATGATTTCGACAATGTAAAAGCGAAGGCTCAGGCGGTAAACGATCTTCTGAGCCGCGAATGCGTCGTTATGACGGGCGCAAGGACGGATATCAATAAGCTTGTGGCGACAGCGGAGCTTTTTGTCGGCGTAAGCCGCGCCGCGCTTGAGGCGATGGCGGCGGAAAAGCCCGTTATCATCGCAGGAAACGAGGGATATATAGGTCTTTTCGGCGAGGATAAGCTACAGGTCGGAACAGATACGAATTTCTGCTGCCGCGGCTGCGGCGATAGCTCGCCGGAGCGGATATATGCCGATATAAAGCGGTATTTTTCAATGACCGAAGAGGAGCGCACCGCGCTTGCGCGGTACGGGCACAGCCTTATATGCCGCGAATATTCCGTTGAGCGTATGGCGCGCGATACCATGACAGTGTATGAATGGGCGCTGGAAAAGAACAAGGAGATCCTTGTTTCGGGCTATTACGGCTTTGCAAACAGCGGCGATGACGCGCTCCTGGACGCGCTTATAAAGGATATAAAGCGGTATAAGCAAAGTCCGGAGATAGTCGTGCTTTCGGCTAATCCGCGCGAGACGACGGCGACATACAGAGTACGGGCGATAAACAGGCTCAATCCGCTGTCTGTTATAAGGCATATAAGATGCGCGGAAATGCTCATTTCCGGCGGCGGAACGCTCATACAGGATGCGACATCGACGCAGTCGTTGATATATTATCTGACGATCATACAGCTTGCGGTCAAAGGCGGATTGAAGGTCATGCTCTATTCAAACGGCATAGGACCGCTCAATAACCCCAAAAACGCCGTCCGCGCCGGTAAGGTGCTGGACAAGACGGATATAATAACCCTAAGAGACCCCTACGCGGAGAAAACGCTGAGCGAAATAGGCGTTACGCATCCGCATATAGAAGTAACGGCGGATCCCGTATTCGGCATGGGTGAGCCGGATCGCGCAAGAGGCGGCGAGATACTAAAGAGCTTCGGCGCAGAGGGACGGATTATGGGCGTTTCGATACGGCGCACGAAAGACACCGATGCGCGATTTGAACGCGCAATAGCCGATATGTGCGATCATGCGGCGGAAAAATACGGCATCAAGACGGTCTTTATACCCATGCAGATGAGCCGCGACGGGGCAATATCAAAAAGCATACAATCACAGATGGAATACGAGTCGCATATAATAGACGCGCGGCTCGATGTCGGAGATATGCTGTCGGTCGTATCCGCGCTTGAGATGTGCGTCGGTATGCGGCTGCATTCGCTTATTTATGCAACAAAGGGACTTGTTCCGCTTATAGGGATAGTCTACGACCCGAAAATAAAGGGGTTTATGGACTATGCCGGACAGGAGCTTTATGTCGATGTCAAGGATGTAACGGTAAGCGGTATGAAGGAGCTTATAGACAAATGCTCCGACAGGCGTGACGCGATAAGGGACAAGCTCGCCGTATGTCTTGCCGAGCTGAGCGAAAAAGCAGAAAGCAACGGCAGGATAGCGGTCGAATTGTATGAAAAGGAAGTGTAGCATTTTGAAAAAGAAGGGAATGCTGTTTACGGCAGGATTTATGGCGTTTGCCACCTTCACAGCAAAGGCACTCGGACAGGTTCGGGATTCGCTCATGGCGGCGTATTTCGGTACGGGCATAGAGGCGGACGCATTTATGATCGCCTCAAAGATACCGACAACGCTTTTTGATGTCGTCATAGGCGGAGTGATCTCAGCGTCATTTATCCCGATATTCAACGAAATACTCTCAAAACAGAATAAAGAGGCGGCATCGGAATTTGCCAATAAATTTATAACCATGATAGCGTTCGTGACGGTGATGATCTCGATACTGGGCATCATATTTGCGCGACAGCTCGTGCATCTTATGGGACCGAATGCGTCTCTTCAGACACAGGAGCTGGCGATACGGCTTACATCTATAATGTTCCCGATGATAATTTTTACCGGTATCGCGTTCGCGTTCGTGGGAATATTGCAGAGCTACGGCGAGTATAATATCCCCTCGATAATCAGCCTCATATCAAATGTTGCAATAATTTTATATTATATACTGCTGGGCAGGCGGTTCGGCGTTACGGGACTTGCGGTAACGATGATAATCGCGTGGTCATTGCAGGTGATAGTGCAGATACCGACCCTCGTCAAGCTGAATTTCAGATACAGACCCGATTTCAAATTCAGGGACGAGCATATAAAAAGCGCGCTGCTTCTTGCGCTGCCGATGCTTGTAAGCACATGGGTGCAGCCGCTTTATACATTCGTAAACGCGCGGTTTGCTTCCGGCATGGAGGGCGCGTATTCGTCGCTTGAATATGCAAACAGGCTGTATCTGATAGTGACGGGCATATTCTCGTTTGTCGTTACAAATCTCGTTTTCCCCAAGCTTGCACAGGCGAATGCGAGCGATGACGAGGCGGCGGCAAGCGAGCTTGTAATGATGTCGCTGAAGGCAATAATAATGGTAATAGCGCCGCTTATGGCAGGGATAATCATTCTGTCCCGTCCGATAACGGCGATAATATACGAGCATGGCGCGCTTCAATCGTCGGGAGTTGTCGCGCGCGCTCTGGCTTGCTACGCGACGGGAATGATATTTTTGGCGATAAATGAGGTCGTGTCGAAAACATTCTTCTCGATGAAGCAGTCGGTGATTCCTATGGTGACAGCGATACTGAGTATGGTATTTAATGTTGTCATAGTAACATCGATATACGCCTTCATAAAAGGTGATGCAATGTCGCTGACCGGCGGTCTTGCGCTTGCGGCGGCAGGCGGCAGCGCGGTCAACGCGATACTTAATTCCGCACTGCTGCTGAGAAAAAAGCGCGGCATGGTAAAGAAACAGGATATTATGACGATAATAAAATCACTGGCGGCGGCGGCGGTCATGGGAGCGGCTGTATATTTCATATACGGCGCGATATTCCCGTTCTTTGACGGCGGCACCGTCGGAAACATAATAGTCTGCGCGATATGCGGTCTGTCGGGCGTGGCAATATACGGCGCTATGCTTGTTGCGCTGCGCGTAAAGGAAATAACCGATCTGATAAGGCGCTGAGCCTATAATAAAGCGAAGGAGTCAATATGAACAGTGTAATCATCTCATCATTGATCGTATTTTTCAAGGGCGTGCTTCTTAAATTTCAGCAGAGCAAGCTTTGGGCGATAATTATGAATATATACGGCGCGGCAAGCCGCGCATGGCGCGACAGCGCGATCATACGCCTTATTACGGGCAATGGCGAGGCAGCAGAGGACAGCCTTGCCGTGCGGCTTATGTATCTGCCGTTTACAGCGCTTGAGGCTGTTGCCGGAAAGGTGGGCGCAAAAGTCTCAAAAGCCGTACAAAACAGCGTGTTTTGCGCTCTCGGCAGAGAATATGTCCATAATTTTATGGCGCTTAATGTGCGATTTTGGGGCATTATGGTGCTTGTTGCAACGGCGACATTCAATGCGCTGCACTTTGTGTGCGGTATGGGGATAAATAAATATGTGCTTATCATGTCTGTCATATCCGCCGCCGCATCGCTGTGTAATTTTAATATAACAGGATTTTTGACAACTTCAAAGGCGGTCGATTTTGTAAAGGCGTGTGCAGGCGTTAGCAATATCACATTTAACTTCTTTGACGAAGAAAAAACGGTGGGACGGAGCAGACTTGTTCCGCCGATAGTAATGGGAATTATGACGGGCGCGACAATGCTTTATGCGCCGCTTTACGGGATAATGCTCCCGTTTGCGGCTTTCGGTATGCTGCTCGTTCTGGAGTATCCCGTAACGGGCGTATATGCGGCTGTTTTTATCGCACCGCTTATCCCGTTCTCATCAATGCCGCTTGCCGGCATATGTATCTGGACGATGCTCTCGCTCGTGCTCCATTCTATTTGCAATGACGCATTCAAATGGAAGCACGACGGCTTGGGCGCGGCGCTGATACTGTTTTTGGCGGTGCTTTTCGTATCCTGCATATTCTCGTTTGCAAGGACGGCGAGCCTGACGGTATGGGTGATGTATTTTGTGCTGATAAGTTTCTATTTTGCGATAGTAAACACGATAAAGACGCGCGAGCAGCTATATGGGCTGCTTAGGCTTTTCGTGATCTCAGGCGCGATAGTCGCGCTTTACGGCGTGATGCAGTATGTGTTCGGCTGGACAACGACAAACGCTTGGATAGATGAGGAGATGTTTGAGGACGACACGATGCGAGTATTCTCCACGCTTGCTAATCCGAATGTTTTGGGCGAATATCTGTTGCTTGTCCTGCCCGTTTCGGCGGCGTTCTTCCTCAAGGACAGGGCAAGGTCGCTTTCAAAATGGATATATCTGGGTATTACCGGACTTGTATTCCTTTGCCTTATACTGACGCAATCGCGCGGCTGCTGGCTTGGATTTATGGTGAGCGTTGCTATATTCATAACATTCTATGAGGGCAGACTGTGGTCGCTCGTGCCGTTGGTGCTGTGCGTTATACCGTTTGTCATACCGCCCACGATCGCCGACAGGCTCATGAGCATAGGTGATATGGAGGATTCCTCAACATCGTACAGAGTCTATATATGGATGGGCGCGACAGG
>CAJONM010000068.1 GCA_905235885.1 uncultured Clostridia bacterium | reverse complement strand
TTTTGGCTGCTATTCCTAAGACTGTTAAGCAGATTACTGTTATGGACAGAACAAAGGAGCCGGGCGCATTGGCAGAGCCGCTTTATCTTGATGTTGTCGCAGCTTTGCAGGAGTCTGACGAGTTTAATAATATCCCAGTTATGGCAGGTCGTTACGGTCTTGCATCAAAGGATACAACTCCGGCTTGCATAATTGCCGTATTCAAGAATACAGAGAAGAAGCATTTTACGGTAGGTATCGAGGATGATGTTACAAACCTTTCTCTCCCGATAGGTGAAAATCCCGACACAACTCCTGCCGGAATAAAGAGCTGCAAGTTCTGGGGTCTCGGCGCAGACGGTACTGTTGGTGCCAACAAGAACTCAGTTAAGATCATAGGTGACCATACGGATATGAATGTTCAGGCATATTTCGACTATGACTCGAAGAAATCCGGCGGTCTTACATGTTCACATCTCCGTTTCGGCAATGCACCGATCACATCGACATACCTTATCAATAAAGCGGACTTTGTTGCCTGCCATAAGGCATCATATATCCGTCAGTATGATATGGTATCGGATGTTAAACCGGGCGGCGTATTCCTTTTGAACTGTTCATGGACAGGCGACGAGCTTGACAAAAATCTTCCGGGACAGGTAAAGAGATATATAGCTGAGAATAACATCCAGTTCTACACTATAGACGGCGTTAAGATCGGCTTGGAAATAGGCCTTGGCAACAGGATCAATACTGTATTGCAGTCGGCATTCTTTAAGCTTGCAGACATAATTCCGTCAGATGACGCTATTAAGTACATGAAGGACGCAGCCGAGCATTCATATGCTAAGAAGGGCGAAGCGATCGTTAAGATGAACTGGGATGCTATAGACGCCGGCGCACAGCAGGTGGTTAAAGTAGATGTTCCCGAGTCGTGGAAGAATTGCCCGGATGAAGATATATCCGTACATCACGACGGCGATGGCGAGCTTATCGACTATGTAAACAACATACTTGTACCGATCAACGCTTTTGAAGGCTCAAAGCTCCCCGTTTCCGCATTTACAAAGTATCAGAACGGCGAGGTTCCGTTGGGTTCAGCAGCATTTGAAAAGCGTGGTATAGCTGTTAAGGTTCCGGAGTGGAACTCACAGACATGTATCCAGTGCGGTCAGTGTTCATTCGTATGTCCGCACGCTTGTATCCGTCCGGTAGTTTTGACGGAGGAAGAGCTTAACAACGCTCCTGAGGGTATCAAGTATAAGCCTGCTATGCAGCTTGACGGACTGTATTACACAATGGCAATATCCGTTCTTGACTGTACAGGCTGCGGCGCTTGCGCAAGCATCTGCCCAGGCAATCTCAAGAATACAACTCTTGAAATGAAGATGCTCGATACTCAGCTTGATGAGCAGAAATACTTTGACTATGCGGCAGCGTTAGGTGAAAAGCAGGCTGTTCTTGATAAGTTCCCGGCAACAAAGGTTAAGGGATCACAGTTCAAGATGCCGTATCTTGAGTTCTCCGGCGCGTGTGCAGGTTGCGGCGAAACACCGTATGCTAAGCTCGTTACGCAGCTCTATGGCGATAAGATGTTCCTTGCCAATGCAACAGGCTGTTCATCGATCTGGGGCGCATCATGTCCGTCAGCTCCGTATACGACAAATGCAAACGGAGAAGGCCCGGCATGGGCTAACTCCCTGTTTGAGGATAATGCTGAGTTCGGTCTGGGTATGTTCGTTGCACAGGATACATTGAGAGCTCAGACAATCGAAAAGGCTGAAAAGGTCGCAGAGGCTAATCCTGAGATCAAGCCGCTCTTTGATAAGTTCATAGAGACAAAGGACTGCACAAATTGCAACAAGGTCGCAGCAGACGAGCTTCTTGACGCTATTGCAAAGATCGACTCGACAGATGCTAAGAATGTACTTGCCGATAAGGAATATCTGTCAAAGAAATCCTGCTGGATATTCGGTGGTGACGGCTGGGCATACGATATAGGCTTCGGCGGCGTTGATCACGCTCTGGCAAGCGGAATGAATGTAAACATTCTTGTATTTGATACAGAGGTATATTCAAACACAGGCGGTCAGTCATCAAAGGCTACTCCGACAGGCGCAATCGCTAAGTTTGCCGCTGCCGGTAAGGAAGTTAAGAAAAAAGATCTGGCTGCTATAGCTATGAGCTACGGCTATATCTATGTTGCACAGGTTGCAATGGGCTACAACAAGCAGCAGTGTCTCGATGCTATAAGAGAGGCTGAAAGCTACAACGGTCCGTCGCTTATTATCGCATACGCTCCGTGTATCAACCATGGTATCAAGGGCGGTATGACGATCGCGCAGGAAGAGGAAAAGAAGGCTGTTGAGACAGGCTACTGGCACTGCTTCAGATATGATCCGAGACTTGCGGACGAAGGCAAGAATCCGTTTATTTTGGATTCAAAGGCTCCGACTAAGGAATATAAGGACTTCCTCATGGGTGAGGTTCGCTACAATTCACTTATGCGTGCCAACCCCGACAGAGCCGGTAAGCTGTTCGACTATGCGGCAGAAACAGCCGCTAAGAAGTACGCTCATCTCGAGAAGCTTGCTAAGCAGGACTGATATTGATTTTATAAATCATATAGAAAGCGGGATCCTTCGCGATCCCGTTTTTTTGTGCAAACTATTGAATATTTATTAATTAGAGAGTAAAATTTCTACCATTCAAACACTCATAAAAGCTTGAAAAGTATTGACTTTTTTTACTGATTGGGTGTATAATACACTGTATAGAATTTTTACGGAGGTATATTACGATGAGTAGAGTGTATAATTTCTCGGCAGGTCCCTCAATGCTGCCTGAGGAAGTTCTCAAAAAGGCACAAGAGGAAATGGTAGAATACGGCGATGCCGGAATGTCGGTCATGGAAATGAGCCATCGTTCAAAGGCATATGATGATATTATAAAAGAGGCTGAAAGACTCGTTCGTGAGCTGATGAATGTTCCGGATAACTATAAGGTAATGTTTGTACAAGGCGGCGGTTCGACGCAATTTGCAATGGTACCGATGAATTTGGGCATCAAATGCAAGGCGGCGGATTATCTTATAACCGGTCAGTGGGCAAAAAAGGCTGCACAGGAAGCTGAAAAATATGTAAAGGTAAACAAGATCGCATCATCTGCTGATAAAACTTTCTCATACATTCCAAAGCCGTCTGCGGACGAATTTTCAAGCAAAGATAATGTTGACTACTGCTATATATGCTATAACAACACAATATACGGAACGCGCTATACAGAGCTTCCGAAAACAGAGGCTACTCTTGTTGCCGATATTTCATCCAATGCGATGAGCGAGGTAATAGATGTATCTAAGTTTGGTCTGCTTTTCGCGGGCGCACAGAAAAACTTAGGTCCTGCAGGTGTTGTTCTTGTCATTGCACGCGAGGATCTGCTCGGTGAGCCGATGGAAGGTACTCCGACAATGCTGACATACAAGATCCATGCAGATAACGATTCGCTTTACAATACTCCCCCGACATATGCAATATATATATTCAAGCTTGTGCTTGAATGGATAAAGTCAAAGGGCGGTATTGCCGAGCTTCAGAAAATCAACGAGGCAAAGGCTAAGATCCTCTATGATTATCTTGACTCGTCAAAGTTGTTTAAAGGCACAGTTGTGCCGGAGGATCGTTCGCTTATGAATGTTCCATTTGTTACGGGTGATCCGGAGCTTGATGCAAAGTTTGTCAAGGAAGCTACAGCTGCCGGACTTGTAAACTTAAAGGGACACAGAACAGTCGGCGGTATGAGAGCGTCAATATATAACGCGATGCCTGTAGAGGGGGTTAAAGCGCTCGTTGAATTTATGAAGAAATTTGAAGCAGAGAACGCATAATGAGGTGAATTTAAAAATGTATAATATTCTTACGCTAAACAAAATTGCCGCTTGCGGTATTGACCGTCTGGGCAGCAACTATACTGTAACGGATAAGGAAGCGGCAGATGCGGACGGTATAATATTAAGAAGCTACAAAATGCACGATATGGAGCTGCCTAAGTCACTGAAGGCAGTTGCTCGTGCCGGTGCCGGAGTAAACAATATCCCCCTTGAGGAGTGTGCAAAGAAGGGTATCGTGGTCTTCAACACTCCCGGAGCCAACGCCAACGGCGTGAAGGAGCTCGTCATAGCGGGAATGCTCCTGGC
>CAJONM010000067.1 GCA_905235885.1 uncultured Clostridia bacterium | reverse complement strand
GAGGACTTTATGGCGGCTCTGTCACAGACACCGACATATCTGAAAAGCAATATGAGCTTCACATTCGACGATGTTCTTTTCGAGGCGTATCCGCCGCTAAAGGAGGTATATGCCGAGGAGGATAACGACTATTCCATAGTCATAAGCGTTACGCATGGGGCAAATAAATTCCTGTATGCCGGCGACGCCGAAAAGGAGCGTATAGGGGAGCTGTATTCGCAGATAGACGATCTGGCGCACGCATTTTTAAAGGTGCCTCATCATGGGGTGTACAACAAGGCAACGACAAAATTCATACAGACCGTAGCTCCGAAGTATGCGGTCATAACCTGCGGAAAGAACGATCCGCCGGATGACGAGACCATACAGGCACTTGCCAACATAGGCTGCCAGGTGTATCTTACACCCGAAGGCGCTGTTACAGCTGTTTCCGACGGCAGCACTATCACCGTAACACAATAAAAAACAAGACGGCGCGGCGAACGCTTATATGTTGCCCACCGTCTTATTTTTTTCTTTACATTTTGTGTTTTTTGTGTTATGATATAAATAGTATAAAAAGGAGACCAGTATATGTACAGTTCATCATTTTATAAGCATGGCGCATGGTCGAGACTCAAGGGGCGGTATTTGCCAATGTTTCTCGCCGCGGTCATAGCTATGCTTCCTACATACATCATATCTCAGATAAGCGCGGTTCTTGACCGTGTGATGCCCGACGCTGCGGCGATAGGAATATTAGTCGCGGTCGCGTTGCAGATATTTGTTATAGGCATATTTGATATAGGATTTATACGCTTTCTGCTAAGATCGGATACCGCCGAAAACGGCGAGCTTAAAAACTATGACTTTAATCTGCTGCTTTCGGGATATACGAATAATTTTAAGAACACGCTCAAAATCACCGTTTTGCGCGAGCTGAAGCTTGTGGCATGGGCTGTGGTGGCGTTTATCCCGATGATCGCGGCGATCGTGTTTATCGCTGTGAGCGTAACGGACGAGGGTGCGCTGTATTTATACAACGCGGTGTATAATGTCCTGATAAACCCGACTGTTGAATCAATGACCGAGCTTAACAGCTTTCTTGATATGTCGTTGCCGTATCTGGGCATATTCAGTACCGTTTATCTTGTGCTGACCGTTATAGCGTCGGTGCCGCTCATACGAAAAAGCTATGAGTATCAGATGATACCGATGATAGTCGCCGATGATGCGGATATGCCTTGTAAATCGGCGTTTAAACGCACGCGTGATATAATGACGGGGTTCAGGCTTAGGTATTTTTTTATACAGTTTTCGTTTATTATGTACAATGCCATAATAGTGCTTCTGGCGTTTATTACAAATTCGCCGCTTGTCATATGCGTGGCTACGGCGGCGCTTATGCCGTACCAGTATATGACATATCTTGAGTTTTACCGCCAGCGCAATGAGGTGATAGAGCATAATATTTCGACCTACGGTCAGCAAGAGCTTTGATGAAATGAGGTGAGGATATGCCGAGAACGAAAGAGGAGAGCGAGGGTCTGTCTCTTTTGGGGAACAAAAAAACAGAATACAGCGACAAATACGCGCCGCATCTGCTTGAAACATTTGTAAACAAGCACACCGACAATGACTACATGGTGACATTCAGATGCCCGGAGTTTACGAGCCTTTGCCCGATAACCGGACAGCCGGATTTTGCCGAGATCGTGATCAACTATATACCCGATGAGCGTATGGTAGAGTCAAAATCACTGAAGCTGTATCTGTTCAGCTTCCGCAACAGCGGCGATTTCCACGAGGACTGCGTGAACATAATAATGAAGGATCTCGTAAAGCTTATGGATCCTAAATACCTTGAGGTGAAGGGGATATTTTCGCCGCGCGGCGGTATCTCCATATACCCGTTTGCCAATTACGGCAGAAAAGGCACAAAATATGAGAAAATAGCCGGGGAAAGGCTGTTTTCTTCCTTGGAGCGATGAATATGAAAAAAGCATTGGTAGTATTGTCCGGAGGACAGGACAGCACGACCTGTCTGTTCTGGGCGATAGAAAAATTCGGCAGAGAAAATGTGTGCGCCGTTGGTTTTGATTACGGACAGCGGCATGGGCGGGAGCTTATGTGCGCCGAAGAAATATGCCGCGGCGAGGGCATCGGCTATGAAATAATAAAAACACCCATAATAAGCGAGCTGTCGGCTAACGCGCTTACAAGATCGGATATACCTGTCGATGAAGCCAAGCCCGACGGCGAGCCGCCGAATACTCTTGTCGAGGGCAGAAATCTTCTGTTTCTCTCATACGCGGCGATATACGCGAAAACGCATGGTATGACCGAGATCGTTACGGGCGTATGCGAAACGGATTTTTCCGGCTATCCCGACTGCCGCGATATATTCGTAAAATCGCTTAATGTAACGATCAATCTGGCGATGGATCACCCGTTCGTGATACACACGCCTCTTATGTGGCTGGATAAATCACAGACATGGGAGCTTGCCGACAAGCTCGGAGTAATGGACATAATACGCGATAAGACCCTTACCTGCTATAACGGCGTCAAGGGAGACGGGTGCGGACATTGTCCGGCGTGTTTTTTGAGAAAACGCGGATATGATGAATATATGGAGAGAAAGAAATGTACGAAGTAAAAAAGAGACTGGAAATCTCGGCGGCGCACAGTCTTGAGCTTGATTATGACTCAAAATGCACCGATATGCACGGACACAACTGGATAATAGACATATATCTGCGCTCCGAGACGCTTAACGAAAACGGTATGATAATGGACTTTTCGCATATAAAAAATGCGATAGGCGATAAATTTGACCATAAGATACTCAACGATGTCGTAGACTTCAACCCTACGGCTGAAAACTTAGCCAAATATATATGCGACTCTCTTGCTCCGTTCTGCTATCGGGTAGATGTAAGAGAGAGCGAGAACAATGTCGCGTCATATATTTTATAAGGCGGTGCGTATACAAAGGAGAATTATATATGCTTGTTTCCGAGATTTTTGACAGTATAGAGGGCGAGGGCGTAAGAGCCGGACAGCTATGCACATTTATAAGGCTTGCCGGATGCAATCTGCGCTGCTCGTATTGCGATTCGATGTATGCCGTCGATCCTGCCAAATACGGCGGAAAGGCAAAGGAAATGTCCGTAAACGAGGTGTTGGCATATGTCAACCGCCGATACAGACGCGTTACGATAACGGGCGGAGAGCCGCTTCTGTTTTCCGAGACCGTCAAGCTTGCCGACAGACTTTGCGATATGGGCTATGAGGTCAATATCGAAACGAACGGATCGTGCGATATAGTTGTTTTTCGTGATATGATACAGCATAGTGAAAATTTGTTTTTCACAGTCGATTTCAAGCTGCCGTCCAGCGGCGTGATGTATGATATGCGTCTTTCTAATTTCGATAATCTGACGCCGCGCGATGTATTAAAGCTCGTCATAGGCTCGGAGGAGGATATGTCTGTCGGGCTTGCGTTTGCAAAGAGGATATTTGATCAATACCGCTCCGACGCGCCGTATATATATTGCGGCGTGGTGTTCGGTAAATTCGAGCTTGCGGATGTCATAGAGGAGTGTAAGCTTGACAAGGAGCTTGCCGATATCCGCTTCCAGCTGCAAATGCACAAATATATATGGGATCCGGATTTGCGCGGTGTTTGAAAAAACAGTCACATTGCATAAAAAAACAGTTATATTGCATGACAGTGCATTGACAAGGAGTACCTTTAAATGTTAGAATTATATTGGTGAATTATATATAAGGAGGATTTTGTATGAACCATAAAAAAATAATCAGCAGTTTGTCCGCAATGGCGATCGCTGTAAGCTCATTTGCCGGCATGGCACTTACCGCAAACGCTGAAGAATACTACAGCGAGGATTTCAGCGCAGGCTCAACTGACGGCTGGTCAACGAATACTTCAGGCAGATTTGATCCGATCATTCTTTCTGAGAACGGTAACAACTATCTTTCGGTAAATCAGGATCAAAGAAATAACAACGGTGCTACCGTTACGCGTTCAAGCTTAG
>CAJONM010000066.1 GCA_905235885.1 uncultured Clostridia bacterium | reverse complement strand
GAGCCGCTAAACATAAACCGCTGGCATACTCTTCCGCCGTTTATGGACACCTTACACATTCTGGTGCCGTCGATCAGCTCTCTTGCAAGGTCACCGTCCCAATACACAAGCGAATTTATAAATCCATCACTTCCGGCAGGCCTTTCGGAGAAAACTGTTATGGGATTTTCACCGGAACCTGAATTGTATGCATACGTTCCGCCGAACGCAGAGGACCAGAAAACCGCCGGATATTCGGCACTATCAAGGATATTGCCCATAACACCGCGTCCGTTATCGGAATTACTTGTCTGATATGCAATGATCTCCGCTGAGATCGCCTTCCTCAGCTCCGTTTCGTAGCCTCCCTTATCTTCATGCACCTGAAATACTTCCTGATAACCATCGTTATCGAAATCACTTACATGATGCGCGTCACCATGCCCATGCATGGTGCTGTTTAGTATTTTTCCGTCATGGTCTATGATTGCCGATCCGAATACTATCTCGTCATATTCGTCACCGTCAGCATCACACACGGAAAGGCTGTGATTACCCTGCGAATAAAGCGACGCTCCGCTGTATGCGACCGTATTTCCCTTTAAATCTGTGACTGTATAATAATTAGAAGATGAGCTTACATTCTGCCATATCTGCTTTATTCTTGTTCCGTCAAAATCATATGCCGCCGCCTTTGAAAGAGCATAATACCCCCTTGTCATAATAAGGCTCGGATGCTCACCGTCAAGATACGCAACTCCGGCAAGAAATCTGTCAACTCTGTTTCCGTAGTCATCGCCCCAGTCTCTGAAATCACCGCGTGTCAAGCTGAAATCGGTCGTGCATATCGCCACTCCCGTCTCACCGTCAAATATCGTAAGATATTCGGGTCCGCTCAGGACATATCCGCCTCTGTTACGATAATCCGCCTCGTTATCCGCTGTTCTTATCTGCTCGGTGTCACCGACCTCCGTTACATAGTTCCCGTCACCGTCTTTTGAGCCGGGCGCGGTCCTCATCGCGATCTCCGCTCTGCCGTCACCGTCAAGATCATACACGATAAACTGCGTGTAATGCGCACCGGCGCGGATGTTTTTGCCTAAATCAATACGCCACAGTCTGTTGTTACCGGAGCTGTTTTCCGTTCCGTTCATCCTGTACGCGTCTATATATACATTTGATGTAAAGCCGGATATGGAATTGTCCTGACTGTTTGAGGGATCCCATTTGAGGATCAGCTCATATCCACCGTCACCATCCACATCACCCACGCTCGCGTCATTTGCGGTATATGTCCCTTCTGTCATACCGACTGATGCGCTGCCGCTGTATGTATCGGGATATGTCGCATCAGGTCTATCGATCATGACATCAAAATAGGCGCACTTATTATTCAAATAGTTTGTATTCGAGGATGTGTAATTTATATATTGAGTTATCGGTCTTACAGCCGTTTCTGCGCTTATGCTCCCACCTCTGGGCACTATCACATATTCGTTCGATGCGCTGCCGGATGTGTCCGTATAATTCGTCGCGCCATGGCTGCTTGTAGTATGTATCCTCTCTCCGTCTCTGTATATGTCAAACGCTTGGTTTGTAAGGCTTTCCGTGCCCAACATCCGCCATGACAGGTATACGCCGCTGCCGGTATCTATCGCAACAGTGCCTCTGCCGAGTTTTTCCATATTACGCGTATATTTGGAGCCGTATGTCGGGGACGGATATTCAACTCCACCCGTTTTCTTTATAAGAATGTAGTCCACCGCCGCACGCGAGTTTGGGCCGGTAAGAGATATAACATCATTTTCGGAAAGCCGAAGCCCTGTTATCTCACCTATTGAGCCGGCAGTATTGCTGTATGAAAAATATTTTATGTTCGTGGAGTTCAGCAGCACAGAGCCGCTTTTGCTTCCGTTGCCTATACCGCTTCCGCCTGCACTTACCGCGATCGTGACGGAATATATGCCGTCATCATTTACGGTAAGGATATCATACGGTCCCGTACCGCAAAGTGATATTTTACCGCCCGATGTATATTGGGGATACGCATACGGCGATGCATTATTGAAATCCTTATACTGGAATACGCCATCGGTAACAAGCGAGACCTCCTCGACAACATTCGCCGTTGTCGATGTACGATTATATGGACCCGATCCCGTTGCATAGAGTTTTCCGTCCGTTCCCTCCACATATGCCGAGACATAATATGTATATGTTCCCGATGACAGCGTTGCGTCCGTCTGCTCGGTTTTCACGGTCACGCCGGAATATCTGTAGTTGACCGTAACGGCATCCGCCGCAAATACCGTCTTTTCTGTGATCGCACCCAATGCGGAAAAAGACGATACGGCTAATACGGTTGAAATAACGATGCTTAAAACCCTTTTCATGATCGCTCGTTTCCTTCCCTAAAAAAATCATACTTGCATTATATGATATTTTATCACATTTTTTACTATTGCACAATATAAAAATATGTCTTTTTTATAAAAAAGTCACTATTGTGACTGTCGTTCCGCTAAGGTATACTTTTTTGCTATTAAGAAATTAGCACTTATCGGTACTAATTTCTTAATAGATAAAAATAAGGAGTTGTAAAACTCATTTTTTACAACTCCCCTTTCAATTATCTCTTGAAGAAGCTCGGGACATCTAT
>CAJONM010000065.1 GCA_905235885.1 uncultured Clostridia bacterium | reverse complement strand
CTCGCGCCGTCTCTCCCTTTATGTCCTTGACGCGCTTGAGCTCGCAGACAAAAGATAAATATTCCCTTACCGTCATTTCAGGGTATATGGGGGGCTGTTCAGGAAGATAGCCTATATTTTTTTTTGCTTCAATAGGCTCCTCGGTAATATCCTTGCCGCATATCCTTACGCTGCCGCCGGTCATGGAAATATATCCCGTCATCATATTCATCGTCGTTGACTTGCCTGCGCCGTTCGGCCCCAGAAGCCCCAGCACCTCGTTATCGCCGACGGTGAACGATATGTCCGATACAGCCTTTTTATCTCCAAACACCTTTGTAAGATTATTTACTTCTATCATTTTCCTTTAATTCCGTTTATTTCTCTGTTATCATTATCCCCAGCTCGTCGAGCTGCGCCTTATCGCCCTTGCCCGGTGCCTGCGACATAAGCTCGGAGGCGTTCTGCACCTTCGGGAATGCCGTTACATCGCGCAAACTGTCACAGCCGGTCATAAGCATCGCCAGGCGATCAAGTCCGATACCCATACCGCCATGCGGTGCCGCGCCGTATTTATATGCCTCGACGAGGAATCCGAATTTTGCTTCTATCTCCTCGTCCGTAAGTCCCAAAGACTCAAACATCTTCTGCTGAAGCTCATAGTCATTTATTCTTATCGAGCCGCTTGAAAGCTCTATCCCGTTCAGAACAAGGTCGTATGCCTTCGCTATCACCTTGCCCGGATCGCTGTCAAGATACTGCACGCATTCATCCTTTGGCATCGTGAACGGATGGTGCATCGCGTCCCAATGCTCCGTTTCGGCATTATACTCAAAGAACGGGAAATCCGTTATCCAAAGGAAATTCCAGCCGTCGGGTATCATATCCATACGCTTTGCCGTAACAAGGCGGAGCGCGCCGAGAACGGGCAGCGTAACGCTGTCCTTATCGGCAACTATAAGTACAATGTCGCCGCGCTTTGCACCGACACCGCTCAGAAGCGACGCTATCTCATCGTGAGTAAAGAACTTCTTAAAGCTCGCGTTCGGCTCCTCGTCCGCCCAACGCACATATGCAAGCCCCTTCGCGCCTATGCCCTTGGCATAATCAACGAGCTTATCGACTTCTTTTCTCGTATATACCGCCGCCGCATCAGGCACGACTATGGCGCGTACCGAGCCGCCGGCTTCTATGGCGGATCTGAATACGACAAATTCGCTGTCTCTTACCATATCGGTCATATTCTGTATTTCCATGCCGAACCGCGTATCGGGCTTATCGGTACCGTAACGCTCCATGGCATCTTTATATGACATCCTCGGCAGAGGCGTGGGAATATCCGCATCCAGCACAGTCTTAAACAAATATTTTATAAAGCCCTCGGCCATCGACAGTATATCCTCAACATCGACAAACGACATTTCAAGGTCTATCTGCGTAAATTCAGGCTGCCTGTCGGCTCTGAGATCCTCATCGCGGAAGCATCTTGCAAGCTGTATATATCTGTCAAATCCCGCGATCATCAAAAGCTGCTTATATATCTGCGGAGACTGCGGCAAGGCGTAAAAGCTGCCGTTATGGATGCGTGACGGCACTATATAATCACGCGCGCCCTCAGGCGTGGATTTTATCATCATCGGCGTTTCTATCTCGATAAAGCCGTTATCGGCAAAATAATCACGAGCCGCCTTCGCTATCTTTGAGCGGATGATGATATTGTTTTGCAAAACATTCCTTCTCAGGTCAAGATAACGGTATTTGAGCCTCAGCTCCTCATTTACATTGGTGTCGTTTAATATCTCAAACGGCGGCGTCTGGGCTTTTGAAAGTATCCGCAGATCATCTACAAATACCTCTATATCGCCCGTTTTCAGCTCCTTATTCTTGCTCTCGCGCTCGCGAACGACGCCGCGCGCCAGCAGCACGAACTCGCCGCGACAGGATCTTGCCTTTTCAAATACGGCGCGGTCGGTATTGTCGTCAAACGCGAGCTGAACTATTCCCGTTCTGTCGCGCAGATCTATAAATATCAGGTTGCCTATGTCGCGTATCTTCTGTACATATCCGCCGACAACTACCGTTTTGCCGATACCCTCCGTATCAGCGCAGTAGTTTGTCCTTGTTAATCCGTTCATTGTGTCCATTTGTTATGCTTCCTTTCCGAGGTACTCTGCTATGTTATCGATCTTCACCTGCTCCTGAGCGCCGGTCTCCATGTTTTTTATATTCACTATGCCGGTCTCCGTTTCATTGTCTCCGAGCACCATGGTATATTTCGCGCCGAGCTTGTCGGCATATTTCATGCTTGCCCTCAGACCGCGTCCCATGTGATCGGTATCGACGGATATTCCCTCGCGGCGCAGCCGGTATACGATGCTTTGCGCGGCTATGACGGCTTTTTCACCAAGCGGCGCGATATACAGCGTTACCGCGTCAGGCGCGGGTATTT
>CAJONM010000064.1 GCA_905235885.1 uncultured Clostridia bacterium | reverse complement strand
TTATCTGTATCTTTATCTCCGCCATCGTCCACCACTGAGTTTCCGCTTGTGGTATTGCCGCTGACTGTGTTGGAGCTTACCGAGTTGGAGCTGACGGTGTTTGTGCTGACGGTAGTCTGTTTGTTACCGGAATCCACGGTTCCACCGCCACCGCCGCCACCGCCGGATGTCGTGGGCTTGGCTGTCGGTGCGGCAGTCTCCGTTGCGGTCTCAGGCTTGTCCGTCTGCTCAGGATCGGCAGGCATTATGTGGTCTACGCCGCTGTATACCATAACGGCGATGTCACCGCGCGTTGCCGGTATTCCCTTGCTGCCCTTGAGCTGCTCGGTGAGCTTGTTGTCCTGTGCAATGGCTATGTATGCCGCCGACCAGTCTGCCGGGTCTACCTCGACATCATCGCCCAACCCCATGGCGCATACTACCATTTTTATCGATTCCTCATATTTTACATCATCCTCGGGACGGAACTGTCCGTTGCCGTCACCCTCGATGATCCCTTCAGCAGACGCAATATTGATATAGCCGCTTGCCCAGTGGTCGGCGCTTACATCGTCAAATTGCGTCTTACCCTTTGCGGTTTCCGCATCGGCGTCCTTGCCGAGCATTCTGCATACTATCGCCGCCATTTCCGCTCTTGTGATCGCGCGTTCCGCGCCGAAGCTGCCGTCCTCATAGCCGTTGAGGATATTAAGCTCCGCGAGTGCTCCGGCCGCATCCGCATAATACTCGTCTCCCCCCACATCCGAGAAATCCTCGGCAATGGAGAGCGTCGGCGTTAAGGAAGCCGACATGGCGATCGCCGCCAGAATACTGATAAATTTTTTCATAAAATCATCCTTTCGCTGTTTTTGATGTGTTTGTCGCAAAAACCGTACCCAAGCACATCCACTGATACCATTATATAGTATACATCAACTTTTGTCAATAAAAAAAAGTCCAGATCGCAAAAAGCATTCTTTTTTTCCTACCCCCAAAACAAAGGGGCTGTAAAAAATTTTTTACAGCCCCTTATGGTTTACAGTATCGAGTCCCACAGATCCTCGTGAGGATTTGCGATGACCTCCGTATTTATGAGCATTCCGCGCTCTGCGGCAAGCATCGCGCCGGCGTCTACGGCGGCGCGGACATCGCTGACATCGCCCGTAAGCGATACGAAGCATTTTCCGCCCATTCCGCGCGCTATTCGCACTTCGATAAGCTCTATATAGCCCGATTTTACGGCTGCATCCGCCGCTTCTATCGCGCTGGCGGCGGTAAAGGTCTCGATTATGCCCAGTGCGCGTTTGCGCGTGACCTCGACCGAGCCGCTTACGGCTTCAAGGACATTCCTGCCTAAATTACCTATCACGAATGTGTCTAAAAGCGCGTCCTCGGCAATGACCTTTGCGCGGTCAACGGATGCGTGTATCGCGGAAAGCTCTCCGCCCACGACCGTCACATATTTTCCAGGACAAACAGAGCCGGAGGACAGAAGCACGATACCCGCGCTTTTGAGCATTTCGTCCGTAACGACGATGCCCTTTGATATGTTTTTACATTCAACCAAACCTATCGCGTTCATCTGCTTCACCGTCCTATCGCTATAAATCTGTCTGTTACGGCGGTTACCGTACCGTCAATGCTTGCGTGCATGGTCGTGCCGAGATCGTCGTACGGTGTTTGCGCGACGATCATGCCGCGCGTTACCTTATCTCCGACACGAACGACCGGATCCGCCGGCTTGCCCACATGCTGCTTGAGCAGTATCGTTACCGCGTTTGGCTTAAAATCTATATATTCTCTTTCGACCTTATCCTTTACATATCGTCTTATCCCGAGCCGGTCGATGAGCTTGTTTGACGATACCAACCGCCCTGCGCGTTCGGGACGAACGCTTTCGGGCTGCTTGTTGTTTTGCCGTTTAAGACCGTGCTTTGCAAGTGATCCCTTTATCTCCATGGACACCTTTGACGGCAGTATGCACTGCTGGCACGCTATTACCGAGCATATGCCGCAGCCGCAGCAAAGCGAGTTCTGCAAAAACGCCTCTGTGTTTTTGACCTCGCCGTGACCTGCCGCGCGCACCGTATTATGCACCTGGAGGCTGTAGCCCAGAAGGTATCGCGGACACATATCCGTACACATCGTGCAGTTGCAGCACGCCGCCGATGAGCGGCGCAGCGCGATGTTTACCGGCATCTTTATTCTCTGTATTATCGAATGTGTTTTGGGAAATACCAAAAGCCCCTTCGTTGTTTTCGTAACGACATCTGTTTCAAGATCGACGAGCTTGCCCATCATCGGGCCGCCGTCTATGACTTCCTTGCCGGACAGATCCGTATAGCCTGCCGCCGCAAGAAGCTCGGAGATCTTCATACCTATCGGCGCAAGGACCGTTATATCACGCGGCACATCGCCGCCGATGGTTATGTATTTGTCTGTGACCGCCTCGCCGCCTGTCACAGCCTTATATATATTATATACCGTTTCGACATTTATGACCACGACTCCGACAGCGATCGGGATCGCGCCCTCGGGTATTATTTTGCCCGTCGTTTCGTATGTCAGAACGACCTCGTCACCGGCAGGATATATATCGGGGATCTCATGGATCTTTATGCGCGTGCGTCTGAGCGACGCGACGATCTTTTCATCGAGAAGATGTATGTTTTTCCCCTTTATGCCGATGATCACTTCCTTGGCGTTCATCGCGTCACAAAGCAGGTTGAGCGCGTCAACAAGCTCGGCAAGATGCGCGTGCAGGATATGATGGTCTACCATCATAAGCGGCTCGCACTCCGCGGCGTTTACGACTATCTGCTCGACCTTATCGGAAAATTTTCTGTGCGTGGGGAAGCCCGCTCCGCCTGCGCCGACGATGCCGGCATCGTATACTGTTTTTTGCAATTCTTGTAGCGTCATAGCCTTCACCTTTTATTTTCGCGGCATTACGCCTGCTTTTTATCGAGAATACCGACTATAAGCGCGTCTACAGGCGCGTTCTGATCGCGCATTCCCATGCGTGCGCCGGAGCCTTGGGTGATAATTACATCCTCGCCGATACCGGCGCCGACGCCGTCAACGGCTACGAGGTATTTATCCGTCAATTTCCCGTTTTCTATATATTGAACAAGCATAAATTTACTGCCCACCAGCGATTCGAGCTTATGGGTAGAAACAATGCTTCCGTAAACTCTACCTATAATCATACCAATCATCCATTCCGTATCAGCTACTTTGTAAGTATTTTCACGACATCGCCGGTCTTGAGCGCGCACGCGTTGGCATCATCGGTATCGATGTGCATTTCCGGCGTAAAGCTCTCATGAACGCGCACCTGAACATCGTAAAACAGCGTCGGTTTGCCTGTCTGCACCTCAACATCGACAAGGTCGTTGTCCTTTATGCCGTATTTGTCGGCAAGTGCCGGCGGCAGATGTATGTGTCTGTTCGCGATTATGCAGCCCTCATTGAGATAAATGCTGCCCTTTGGCCCTACGAGCGCCATCGGCGCCGAGCCCTTTATTTCGCCCGACGGACGGACGGGCGGACTGTTTTTGAGTTTAAATGTATCTGTTCTGGATATTTCGATCTGACTGTCTTTTCTGAGCGGACCGAGAATCCTGACATTTTCTATCGAGCGCAGATTGGGGCTTACGATCGTCACGCATTCCTCCGCGGCGAACTGACCGCCCATAAGCGTTTTCTTTTTGGTAAGCTCATAGCCCTCGCCGAAAAGTGCGTCCAGATCCTTGCGGTTAAGATGCACATGTCTGGCGGAAACGCCGATCTTTACCACATCGTCATCCGCTTGCTCGTTCTTTTTCAATGTAGCAATCACAGCTTTTGTGATCATTTCTTCAAGTGTTGCCACAGCAGTAACCTCCTCAGCATAATAGATATGTACATACACGCCCCCGAAAGGGCGCATATGTACTTACACGCTATCTATTATTATTCCATTGTAGGGAGAATTTTCTCCACATCGCCGTGCGGACGCGGGATCACATGAACTGAAACAAGCTCACCGAGTCTTGCGCCAGCGGCGCTGCCTGCATCCGTAGCTGCCTGAACGGCACCTACATCGCCTCTTACCATAACAGTTACGAGACCTGAACCGATCCGCTCTGTTCCGATAAGCTGCACATTGGCTGCTTTAACCATAGCATCTGCTGCTTCGATCGCTGCTACGAGACCTCTGGTCTCAACCATTCCTAATGCTTCTACTGCCATTTTTGTTTCCTCCTATTTTTTTTAGGGCATTGCCCTTCTTTACTTTTTTATCTTAAAACGCGATGCGTTTTAATTCGTTATTGTGTTGCAGCCTTTTTAGGTCTGCCTCTTTTCGCCGCCGGTTTTTTTGCCGAGGCTGTTTTCCTTGCTGCCGGCTTTTTCTTTACCGCGCCGACATGAGTGCCTGCCGTTTCCGACTTCGGCTCTACGGGTCTGTCCTTGTCAAGATGCAGATAGGGAAGGATCTCCTTGTGCGGACGCGCTATCACCTGATGCGCCTTCAGCGTTCCGAGAGCGGACGCGCGCGCTACTCCGGCATCGACAGCCGCCTTTACCGCCGTAAGCTCGCCTTTTACCACGACCGTTACCAGTCTGCCGCCCAATCGTCGCTCTGTCGCGACAAATTCGACATCGGCGACCTTGCACATATCGTCAAGAGATATTATAGCGTCACCGAGACCGCTTATTTCTACAAGACCAATTGAAAATTCGCTGTTCATATCCCGATCCCCTTTTTAGTAGAATGACGGCAATATCTTAGCCACCGTGTCATCCGGCTGCGGTATTACATGCGCCGCGTATACTTCGCCTGCCAGCTCCGCTGCCGCCTTGCCTGCCGCTATCGCCGCGCGTACCGACGCGACCTCGCCCTGGATAATGACATTTACAAGTCCCGATCCGATCTTTACGGTGCCTATCAGCTTTACATTCGCCGCTTTTGTCATGGCATCCGTTCCGTCTATCGCGCCGGTCAGGCTTCGTGTTTCAAGTAATCCTAATGCTTTCATAATGTATTACAATTCCTTTCACAAAACTCTGAGCCTACGCGTTCATCGGTATATGTCCGACGCGGTCTCTGCCGACGGATATACGCTGAGCCATTTTTACCGCATCATCGGTGGGGCCGGAAATAACCTTGCTGCAAATGACGCCCGAAACAGAATTTGCCGCCTCGACAGCCGCGTCAACGGCAGCCTTCACCGCCGATACCTCGCCTTGGAGCTTTATCGCCATGATAAGCGGCACCTCAACGGTCTCGGCATTCGCCGGCTTGTTTGAATCTATCGCGATCACCTTGACATCCGCCGCCTTTGCCGCCGCGTCCGCCGCCGTTATCGCCGTTACAAACCCGAACATCTCTACTATTCCGATTGCTTCATTCATATGTAGCTCTCCTTAAACCGTAATATAAGCAAGCGTGTTTTATTTCGCTATATACGCTATCTTCAGACCCTTTTGCGCCAGATTTGTCTCAAGCGCCTCATTCATCTCGTCAAGGCTGAAGCGATGTGTTATAAGCTCCTTTATCGGGATGCCTATGCCGATCGCTCTCTTTAAGAAATCGAATGTGGTCACATAATCCCTGAGCGTGTATACCCATGAGCCGACAAGAGTTATTTCCTTTGAGCAAAGGTCAAAGTGCGGATTGATCGTAGCGTCGCCGCCGTTGATGAAGAAGCCCAGCTCGCAAAGTCCGCCGCCGTTTCTGATGAAATGATAGATGTTGCTGTGAGCAACCGGCGAGCCTGTGCACTGGAACGCGAAATCGGCAAGATGACCGCCGAATGCGTCCGCGACCGCGCCCGAAAGCGCGTCTATGCCCTTGTGGTTCATAAAGTTTACGGTGTTGTTCGCACCCATTTTCCTTGCGAATGCAAGTCTCTGATCGTTACCGTCAACGGCTACGATGTTCTCAACGCCCATCGTCCGCAGTACGGCGATACATATAAGTCCTATCGGACCGCAGCCCTGAACAACGACTCTTGAATTAAATCTCAGTATATCCGTTGTTTTTGCTCTTTCCACCGCGTGTACAAGCACCGCGCAAGGCTCAATGAGTATTCTCGATTCGAGGTCGAGGTCGCTGACATTGAAGAAAGTCGAGCCGAACGATCCGCCTCTTATAAATATGTAATCGCTGAACCAACCGTTGAGGTGTACATCATCATCGGGCAGAAGTCCGTAAACATCCGCGCCGCCGACATTCTTCTTGTTAAGGTCGAACATCGTTATGTCGGGGTTATCCTTGAATATCATACAGGTAACGACCTTATCGCCGACCTTGACCGGCTTTCCGGCGCTGTCTGTCTTGACATTCTTACCCATCTTTACGATCTCGCCGGTACCCTCATGACCCAGTGCAACGGGGATAAGTCCGAACGGGTCTACCTTAAATTCATGTGCGTCCGTGCCGCATACGCCGCAGCCCTCAACGCGGACGAGGATATCATCGTCTCCGACCTCCGGGATCGGGTATTCTCTGACTTCAAATTTTTTCAGCTCCGTAAGCATCGCCACTCTTGCGGTCTTGGGTATCGAGCCACCCGGTGCCGGAGCGGCATATGAGCGCGGAGATGCCGGCGCGGCTGCTCCGCCTGTCATTTCCTTTAAAACCTGCTGCACCAATGCAGCGATCTCATTATCACTTATAGCCAATGTTATCACACTCCTTCTTATTCTTATATAATATGAAGTGCATCACTTAATACGCATCTTCTTATCCTTGTAAAGCTTCTGGGAGAGGTTATTCCCTCGCCTGTCGGACCTGCTATGGTAAATGTCGTCCAGCCCTCCGCGTTGAAGCCTATGCCGGCATAGCTTGGCGCATTCTTTACGAATATCGTCGTTTCTATCGCCTTGGCATATTGCGTCATATGATCGACATTCTTTGAATGCAGATGCGCCGAATGCCTGTTGCCATGCTCTGCCTTTACAGCCATCTCGACCGCCTCGTCAAATGTAGCTACGCGGACGACGGGAAGTATCGGCATCATAAGCTCTATCTGGACGAACGGATGCGAGAAATCAGTCTCGCAGAGGATACATCTTACATCGTCCCCTACCGTCACGCCTATCTTTTCAAGGATTACCTTCGCCGAGCGTCCGACGCAGTCCTTGTTGATGACCTGGACCTTGTTGCCCTTTTTGTTCGTTACCCATTGCGTTGCGACCTTTTCAAGCTCCCTCAGCTCCGCGGCATTGAGAAGATACGCGCCGTTTTTGAGCATATGATGAATAAGCTCGTCAGCTATTGCGTTAAGTGCGAAAACTTCCTTTTCCGCGATACACGGAAGGTTGTTATCGAATGTGCAGCCGTCTATGATGTCCTTGGCTGCCTTTTTAATATCGGCAGTCTCGTCAACTATTACCGGCGGATTGCCGGCGCCGGCGCCGATCGCCTTCTTGCCCGATGACAGGAGCATTTTTACAACGCCCGGTCCGCCTGTGGCAACAAGCATCTTTACAGACGGATGATTGACCATGACATTTGATGTTTCCATAGTCGGATTTGCAACCGTCGCTACGATGTTTTCAGGGCCGCCTGCCGCAAGAACAGCACGGTTTACCATATCTACCGCATATGCCGATATGCGCTTTGCGTGCGGATGCGGATTGAATACTACCGCGTTTCCGCCGGCAAGCATACATATACTGTTGCATATAACGGTACAGCTCGGATTTGTCGACGGCGTTATCGCGCCGATTATCCCGTACGGGCCCATTTCTATGAGCGTCAGTCCGCCGTCGCCCGAAAATGCTCTCGTATCAAGATCCTCTGTTCCAAGCGTCTTATCTGCAACGAGATGATGCTTTAATATTTTATGGTACACATTGCCCATTTTAGTATCCTCAACGGCAAGCTTTGCCATAGTCTCCGCTTCCTCGTGAGTGAGCTTTCTTATCTGGCTTATGATCGCCTCGCGCTGGGCAAGATTATATTTTCTGAATTGAGCGTAAGCCTTGCCTACCGCGTCGAGCGCCTCCTCCATAGTATCGAACACGCCCAGCTGCTTGCGCTTTGGCGTCGCTGCCGCGGATGTGTCCATGTTTGAGAGAACATCCTTGACTATGCGGCTTATTCTCTGTTCATCTACCACGGTATTACCCCCTTTTCCGGTCAATATTGTTAAGTCTTTCGTTTGCATACAGCACGCCGGCTCTTGCGAGTGCCTCGTCCTGATCTTTTGTTCCGCCCGATACGCCTATGCCGCCGATAACGGCGCCCTCGCACTCTATCGGATAGCCGCCGCCGAGCATCAGGATGCCGCCGCCGTTTGTAAGCCCGTCAAACGCGCCGCCCCTTGAAGCCTTTAAAGCCTCATGCGTGGGCATTTTAAGCGCAACTGCCGTATACGCCTTTTCCTGTGCCGCCGTAATGCTTGCAATAAGCGAATTGTCCATCGCTTCAAGCAGGATCAGTCTGCCGCCGGCATCCGTTATCGCCGTTACGACATACAGCCCCATGCTCTCCGCCGCTTTTTCGATACAATATGTAATCTCCTTGGCAAGGGAAAGACAAAGAGTCGGTCTCATTGCTATATCAGTTGCTGCGCTTTGCGCCGCCTGTGGCACGCCGCGCTCAATACCTTTGATCTGTGCTACCTCGCGCAGCATATCGTCAATGGTTTTCATTATTTGTTATACTGCTCCAGTACCCTCTTCGTTACTTCCGCAACTATCTTTTCTATATCCTTGTCACTGCATCCGCAATCCTTTTTCGGCGTCGGGCATACCTGTGACGGGAGCGGCTGGAAGCCGTGATAAGCCGCGCTTGTTTCCATGCCGTATTTCTCGTTTGCGTCCGTGGGTGACATAGAGCAGGTGTCATCGCCGGCATAGCATCCGGGGCAGAGCTTCTCCATCGGGTGCTTGCCGGGAACGCCGAACTGCTTTCTCAGATCAATAAGCTTCTTTACCTCGCCGCACGGGATCTCTTTCTCGCCGCCGAGCAGACGCGCATACATGAGAAGCTTTGCGTAAAATTCTGTCGATTCCATTCTGAAGAACGCCGTATTAAGGTCACAGCCGAACGAAAGTGCGCCGTGGTTTGCCAGAAGAACGGCATCGTAATCCTGAAGATACGGCTCAAGCGATTCGGGTATTTCCATGGTAGACGGTGTTCCGTACTGCGCGATCGGTACCGCGCCGAGGAATATGATCGCCTCCGGCATTATGAGCTTGTCAAGCGCTATACCGGCAATGGCGAATGATGTCGCGATAGGCGGATGCGCGTGAACGACCGCGTTTACATCCGGTCTTTGCTGATACACCTTCAGGTGCATCTTAAATTCCGAGGACGGCTTCCACTGTCCGTTCTTCTCCTTGAGGTTTCCCTGACCGTCCACCTTACAGATCATTTCCGGCGTCATAAAGCCCTTGGAAACGCCCGTCGGTGTAACATAAAAGGTGTTCTCGTCGATCTTAACGGAGAAATTACCGTCGTTTGCCGCAACGAAGCCGTCATTATAAATTCTTCTGCCGATCTCGCACAGCTCTTTTTTGATTTCGTAATCTGACTTGTACATAACTGCTGCCCTCTTTCATTATAATTTTTTTGGTTTTCTTTGTTTTTTTTGTATTATACTACATTTATTTTGTTTTGTAAAGACCTTTTTTGGAAAATTTAAAATATTTTCCGACCAATACACTATATATGGATATTATAGCATAAACAAGGCACAATTGCAATATATTTTTTTTATTTTGTTTAAAAAAGTAAAAATCAGGAAATTTAGGGTTGACAAGCAAGGAAAGTTGTGGTATGATGATAAAATCAGAGATTTACCCACTTTGAGGCGAAAACAAGCCGAAAATCGCATAACTATGCGGTTTGTGGGGAATGTGAAAATACTAAGCATGAGGTGATTTTCTAAGATGTTACACGCAACAACCGCCGGAAAAAATGTCCGACTCAGCTATGCGAAGATCAAAGAGCCGCTTGAAATGCCCAATCTTATCGAGATCCAGAAGGACTCGTACAGATGGTTCATCGAAGAGGGGTTAAAGGAAGTTTTCGCGGATGTGTCGCCGATAAAGGATCATTCGGGAAAGCTGTCGCTTGAGTTTTTTGACTACCGCATAGACTACAATCCGAAATATACGGTAGAGGAATGCAAGGAGCGCGACGCCAAATACGCCGCGCCGCTGAGAGCGGATGTAAGGCTTATAAATGAAGAGACCGGCGAAATAAAGGAGCAGGAGCTGTTTATGGGCGATTTCCCGCTCATGACCGATCAGGGAACATTTATCATAAACGGCGCGGAGCGTGTTATCGTAAGCCAGCTGGTGCGTTCACCGGGAATGTACTATGAATTTGAGCGCGACAAGAACGGCAAGCCGCTGTATAAAACGACGGTCATTCCGTATAGGGGCGCGTGGCTGGAATATGAAACGGATTCAAACGATGTGTTTTCCGTGCGCCTTGACAGGACGAGAAAGCTGCCGATGACGGTGCTTTTGCGTGCGATGGGCATACAGTCCAACGGCGAGATACTGGAAATGTTCGGCGATGATCCGAAGGTGACGGCAACTCTTGAAAAGGACCCGTCCACCTCGCGCGACGAGGCGCTTTTGGAGATATATAAAAGACTCCGTCCGGGCGAGCCGCTCAATGTTGAGAACGCTGAGTCGCTGATCACCAATATGCTTTTCGATCCCAAGCGTTACGATCTTGCGAGAGTGGGAAGATATAAGTATAACAAGAAGGTTGAGATAAAGGAGCGTATCGCAGGGCATAAGGCAGCAGAGCCGATCTCCGATCCGCGAACGGGCGAGATCCTCGCCATGGCAGGCGATGTAATATCAAAGGATATGGCGGAGGCGATAGACCGCGCCGGCGTAAACAGAGTTGTTCTTGAGATAGAGGAGCAGCGCGTTATCGTATTCTCAAACGATATGGTATATCTGAAGGAATATGTTGATTTTGATGTTGACGATCTTGACATATATGCCGACAAGGTGCGCCGCAGCGTCCTTATTGACATACTTGAGAAGGCGGACGGCGACACCGAGGAGGCAAGGCGACAGATAGAGCTGAGATTTGCAGAGCTGAGCCCGAAGCATATAACCGAGGATGATATATTCGCCTCCATAAACTATTGCATATGCCTTGCAAACGGCACAGGCTCCATAGATGACATAGACCATCTCGGAAACCGCCGCTTGCGCTGCGTCGGAGAGCTTTTGCAGAACCAGTTCAGGATCGGACTTTCAAGAATGGAAAGAACCGTCCGCGAGAGGATGTCAACACAGGAGATGGAGATAATCACTCCGACTTCGCTTATAAATATACGACCTGTGATAGCTACAATAAATGAGTTTTTCGGCTCATCGCAGCTTTCTCAGTTCATGGATCAGCCCAATCCGCTTGCGGAGCTGAGACATAAGAGAAGAATATCCGCGCTCGGCCCGGGCGGTCTGTCAAGAGAGAGAGCCGGCTTTGAGGTGCGTGATATACACTATTCGCATTACGGCAGAATGTGTCCGATAGAAACGCCTGAAGGCCCGAATATCGGTCTTATCACATCATTGGCGACATTTGCCAGAGTAAACCAGTACGGCTTCGTCGAGGCGCCGTACCGCAAGGTCGTAGACGGCAAGGTCACAGATACTATAGAATATATGACAGCCGATGTAGAGGACGGCTATATAATAGCGCAGGCAAACGAGCCTCTTGCCGAGGACGGATCGTTCCTGTCAAAGCGCGTTTCGGCGCGTCACCGCGAGGATATACTCGAAACAACGCCCGACCGCATCGACTACATGGATGTATCGCCGCGTCAGCTCGTATCTGTCGTTACGGCGTGCATACCGTTCCTTGAAAACGACGACGCGAACCGCGCGCTCATGGGCTCGAACATGCAGTGCCAGGCAGTGCCGCTGCTTATGCCGGACTCGCCTATAGTCGGTACGGGCATAGAGCATAAGGTGGCAAGAGACTCCGGCTCGGCAGTTCTTGCCAAGGAAGACGGCGTTGTTGAGAAGGTCGATTCGGAGAGGATCGTAATAAAGGGCGACAGCGGCACGACCCATGAGCATAAGCTCATAAAGTTTGTCCGCTCCAACCAAAGCACCTGCATAAACCAGCGTCCGATCGTAAGCGCCGGTGAGCGCGTTAAAAAGGGTGACATCATCGTTGACGGTCCTGCTATGGACAACGGCGAGCTTGCGCTGGGCAAGAACATCCTCATAGGCTTCATGACCTGGGAGGG
>CAJONM010000063.1 GCA_905235885.1 uncultured Clostridia bacterium | reverse complement strand
GCGTTTCCGACCATAGGTCGGATATTTCGCACGGGCAATTAAATCATTTTTTACTTTATAAGAAAGCAATTTCTTATAAAGTAAAAAGCCACTCTAAGGGCGTAGCCCCAAGAGTGGTTTTTTGTTGCTTTATTTGGTAAGTCTTTCTGTATCTATGGCTATCATCATTTCCTCGTCGGTCGGGATAACAAGCGTTTTGACGGTCCCGCCGTCAGCCGTTATGTCTACTGTGCCGCGCGTTTCGTTTTTGGAATCGTTTATCTTGATACCCATAAACTCAAGTCCGGATACTATCGCTTTCCGTGTTGCCGCGTCATTTTCTCCGACGCCGGCGGTAAACACTACCGCGTCTATACCGCCCATTGCCGCCGCATATGAGCCGATGTACTTCTTTACCTGATATGCGAACATATCAAGCGCGAGTGCGGCGCGCTCATTGCCGTCCGCCGCCGCTGCCGACAGATCGCGGAAGTCGGACGAAACACCGGATACGCCGGCAACGCCGCTTTTTTTGTTTACAAGATTATCTATTTCCTTTGCGGTCATGCCCTTGTTCATCAAAAATGTCATGACAGCCGGATCCATTGAGCCTGTTCTTGTACCCATAGGCACACCGTCAAGGGGAGTAAAGCCCATGGAGGTGTCTATACATTTGCCGCCGCATACCGCGCTTATCGATGAGCCGTTGCCGAGATGGCAGGTAACGATTTTCAAATCCTTGGCATCCTTGCCGAGGATCTCGACAGCCTTTTGCGAAACATATTTATGGCTTGTTCCGTGGAAGCCGTATTTTCTGATCCTGTCCTTTTCATAGCATTCGTATGGAAGAGCGTACATATATGCGTGCGCCGGCATGGTCTGATGGAATGCTGTATCGAATACCGCTACCTGCGGTGTGTCGGGCATTATCTTAGTGCAGGCGTTTATTCCTATTATATTGGGCGGATTGTGAAGCGGCGCAAGCGGCGTGCATTCCTCAAGCGCTTTCATGACCGCTTCGGTTATAACGGTCGAATCGGTGAACATCTCCGCGCCGTGTACCACCCTGTGACCTACCGCGCCTATCTCGTCCATTGATGAGATAACGCCTATCTCGCTGTCTACAAGAGCGTCTATTACCATTTGTATAGCATCGCCATGATCCTTCATCGGCTTTGTTATCGTTTTCTTATCGAGCGCTTTCAGCACACAGGTGTGCTGCAGATTTGAGCCGTCTATGCCTATTCTTTCGCAAAGACCCTTTGCCATAACGCTCCTTGTGTCCATATCGATAAGCTGATATTTAAGAGATGAGCTTCCGGCATTTATAACTAATATTTTCATTTTGATTGCTCCTTAATTTATTTATTCGATGCCTGTACCGCCGTTATAGCAACTACTCCGGCAATGTCCTCTGCTGTGCAGCCCCTTGAAAGGTCGTTTACCGGTGCCGCAACGCCCTGGAGGATAGGTCCGTATGCCTCTGCCTTTGCAAGTCTTTGCGCGATCTTATAACCTATGTTTCCGGCGTTGAGGTCGGGGAATATAAGTACATTCGCCTTTCCTGCAACATCCGAGCCGGGAGCCTTCTGCTGTCCTACCGACGGAACGGTTGCCGCGTCAAACTGCAATTCGCCGTCAAGCGCGAGAGTAAGCCCTCTTTGGGCTATCTTCTCCTTTGCGAGCTTTGTAGCCTCCTGTACCTTTTCAACAAGCTCATGCTTTGCCGAGCCGTATGTGGAATACGAAAGCATAGCCACCTTGGGCTCCTCGCCTACGAGTGCCTTAAACGATGCAGCGGAGGAAAGAGCTATCTCCGAAAGCTCGTCCGCTGTCGGATCCTGATTAAGACCCGAATCTCCGAACACAAATGTGCCGTTTGAACCGAGATCGCAGTCGGGAACATTTATAATGAAGAAAGCCGAAACAAGCTTTGCATCCTTTGATGTTTTCAAAACCTGAAGTGACGGTCTTATAACATTTGCCGATGAATTTACAGCTCCGGCTACCATACCGTCAGCCTGTCCTGCCTTGACCATCAATACGCCGTAATACAGAGGATCCTTTACGGTCTCTCGAGCCTGATCGAGCGTAACGCCCTTTTTCTTTCTCAGCTCCGCAAAAAGCTCGGCAAACTGTTCATTTCCGTTTGACGGGTCGATGATCTCAATACCTTCTATATCAAGCCCCTCATCCGCGGCTATCTTTCTTATCTTTTCGGGATCGCCCAAAAGAACATTTTTTGCATATCCCTCTGCCTTAACGATTGCTGCCGCCTGTATCGTTCTCAGCTCCTCGCCCTCGGCGAGAACGATAGTTTTCATATTTGATTTCGCCTTGGCTTTCACGCCTTCAATAAAATTACCCATTAGCATTCGCTCCTTATAATATAGTATATATCAATTATACAACTGTTTTACAAAAATTTCAAGATGTATGTCAAAAAAATATAAAATAATAGACGCTTATTATTTTAACAGATAATATTGAATTGACAAGAAGGGTTTTTTGTGATAGAATTTAAGAAAAAAATTCGGAGGTAGGAAACCTATGAAAAAGCTTTTATGTATTATAGCTGCACTTGCCGCGGCGTGCGGCTCTGTGAATGCCGTGGCGGCGGATAAGGCGAAGGGCGAACCGGATGTGTATGTCAACGGCAGCCGTATAGTATTTGACGATGTTCCGGCTCAGATAGTCGATGATGTCACTCTTGTTCCGGCAAGAGGTGTGTTTGAGGCTATGGGGAACAAGGTCACATGGAATGAAGAAAAAAGAACGGTCACTGTTGCCGCCTCAAACAATGTACGGTATGCGATAATAACGATCGACAGTAATATACTGAAGGTCAAAACATTAAAATCGCTCCTTACATCCGATGATGCGGAAGTGGAGCTTGAAGTACCCGCACAGATAATCGGGGACAGGACCATGATACCTTTAAGGGCGGTATCGGAAGCGTTCGACAGTGATGTAAAATGGGATGGCGACGCATATTGCGTAAACATAACAACAGGCGCACCGGTTCTTATGGATGGCTATACATATAAGCCGGAGGAGGATAAAGCAGATAAAATGACCTTATCTATCCATACGGATGCAGAGGAAGTCACAAAGGACGAAACATTTGATGTTTATATAGAGCTAAAAAATATGCCGGAGGGTTATAAACTTGAGGGTATTACAGGGGCTTTTGAATACGACAGGGAACTGTTTCAGATGGTTGGTGGCGCAATGATATGTGATGACGGTTCGGAGTATGAGCCTATTATAGCAGTCATAAATGATAACTATGGCATTGGCGCAAAATTTGGGTTTGGTACGGTGGAAAGAGAAAAAGAAAAGACATCTGATGGCGATATATTCAAGGCAACCTTTAAAAAGCTTACCGATAAGGGTGGTAAGATAACACTCGGCAACACATTTTCTACGAAAATGAGCGTATATGACACAGAGCTTATCTTCTTAGACGGTGAAAATAAAAAGAAGGCTCTCTTTGGGGACGAGTTATTGTTTGTAAACAATTATGCAACGATAAAATAACGGCACTTTTACTAAAAACATAACACAGTATTTGTGCATAACGACCAAAATAAAAAAAATAAAAAAAACAGGTTGAAATTTACTACAATTTGGTTTATAATGAT
>CAJONM010000062.1 GCA_905235885.1 uncultured Clostridia bacterium | reverse complement strand
TATCCCGCCGTTGCGCTTGGCAAGATAGCGCGGCTTTGACACGCACATTATATTCTCGGTGATGGCGCGGTCAAGCCTGTTGATGGCGGTCTGCGTGGCTTTGGCTATGTCGATCATGCCGAACCCGAACGGCATATTCGCCGCCGGATAGAGCGTGTCGAGAATTACGGGGAACCGGTGATGACCGTACAGTCCGTCCTCATAGCCGTCCATATCCTCGGTCGCGGCTATTACGACATCATTGCACAGCTTGAACATATGCACCTTGCCGTCCACCGTTTTGTAGTAGCAGTCAAGCACGCGTGAGCGGTCCTTTAAAATGACGCTGCCCTCTATTTTTTCGACCTGCGTATCGCCCACGAACAGATCTCTGTACTGCGGATATTTGCCGCGGAGAAAATCGTTTTCGACAGCCGCCTGTATGAACACGAACCTGCTGTCCTCTATGTCGCTGACATTCATATCAATATAAATATCGGAAATATCAATGCTTCGCACATCTATGCCGGCGCTTTCGCTGTCATAGAACACGCCGTATACCGCCGTTCCGTATTTTAGCTTGCGGCGAATGTTTTCCTTATATGCACGCTTAAATTCGGAAATTTCGAGCTGCGCCGGAATAATTTTGGTAAGCAGCTCCGCAACATCGGAGCCTTCCGGCTCGCGCTCAAGGATATTGACCGACGGATAGTTGTCTATAGCGTCCGAATACGCGTTCTCTATCGCCGCGAATATGAACGGCGTGTCGCAGGTCATGACGGAGTTGAGCCTGTCACTGGTATATGAATAGCTCGTTCTGTAAAACCGCTCATTGTCGCGCACGCGCGCCATAAGCGGCTCCTTATCCTGTTTATATAAGTCAAATGCCTCCCTCGCTTTCGCGATGAGAGCGAGGGGGACATGACCCTTGTAATTATAAGGTGTCATAATTCATAGCCTTTCTGCTTAGAATTTGCAGTTACAGCTCTGCAATAGCTCCTTTGCCCGGTCTCATGACAGCCGCTTCGGTGATCTCGTCGATCTGTGCCTGAAGCTCCTGCGACTGCTTGATGATCTGAGCCACATTTCGCGGCACCATGACGGGCTTATCATACTGTATCTGATACATCGTTCCGTTTACGCCCACCACCGTTTCCGTATCGCCGACAACATTATGCGGCTTGGGGATTATAACGAGAACCTTATCGTCATCTTTCTTTTCTTCTGCTACAGCGGCCTTTGCCGCGCTTGTTTTCTTAGCTGTTGCCATTTTATTCGTCTCCTTTTTTATTTTACTGTCCCTATCGTAATGATACACAATTTACGACAGGCTCGCCAGACTCTCTATGCGGAGCATTTTTGTCTGCTCAAGTATCTTGAAAAATCTGTAACCCTTCCAGCCGATCGTGCCGCGCTGATTTAACGGGTCGCCTGTACCTGCCGAGCCGAGCGGCTTGTTTATGAGCTGGACCGTTTTATCGCCTGATGTACCAAACGCGTTCTTGCCTAAGATTATGGTCGAGTATACCGCATCGGCAGTCTCGTCGGCCGGATATATCTTCATATCCTTTTCTATAAGCGACGAGCTTGCAGCTATTGTTATAAATCCGTTTCCATTCGCGCCATTGATTGCGTCTGCTACAAGGAATTTCTCATTATTGATAACGATATATCCATTCGGCATAGTTATTGCCATAGATGCCGTTATCGTCTCCGCTACATACACATCAATATAATCGGAATCCTCCGAATTTACGGCTGTTTTCACGATCGAGAACTCATCATAGCCGCCGAAATCGTCGCTGTCCGCGCCGCGGAATACATACGCGTCCGGATCCTCGATAAATCTAACGCCGAATAATCTTCCGATCTCGCCCGAATAAAGCTGAGTTGTGTCGGCATATGTATGCGGCTGTCTCCATTCGCTGTCGTTCCAGATGTTATATACTACATCGGGATGGATAAAGCAGATGTAATCCTTACCGTCCGCAGGCTGTACCTTGTTTCTTTTAAGCGATGTGACAGCGCGGCGAATATCCTTTACAGTAAGAGTATCGGAAAGCTCCGCTCTTGATGTTGCAGTGCCGGCATAAAATACATTAAGTCCGGACGAAAGTGTCATGGCGTCGAGATGCTCAAAGGTCTCAAGCTGATTTTCCGTCAGAAGATCGGCATATTTAAGCACCTCCGGAGACGGGTCGGCGGCAAAGAAATCAAGCTGATCGGTATATGATACATAGTTACCGAACTGATCCGGCTCGCCCTTTATTCTCGTGATGTTTACCGCTCTTCCCACAGGCGTTACGCCCTCGGTAAGCGGCGTTGTCGCCTTCGGCAGCGGTGATAGCTTGTCAAAAGCGACTGTTTTTGTTGTCCCCTTCGGGATGTCAACTCTCTGTCCGAATTTTGTGTACTTGCGCTTTGTCTTGTTCATCTCAAGTACATAGCGGTTGAGCGCAGCCTCCATAACGGGGCTCATACCGTTGGATGTGGTAGAGTTCATGTTAAGATTGGTTTCTGTATCTGTCATTGTAATTCATTCTCCTTTCAAGAATTTCTGATGTTTTCGATGTACTTTCTGAAATCCTCAGAGCTTAGTCTTGCAGGATTTACAGTCGCGTCACCTGTGCCTCGTCCGGCGCTTTGCCCGTTTTGGAGGATCTCGTTTCTTCCCGATGCGCTTATCGGCTTTATCGCCGCCTTGTACGCCTCAAATACAGAGCCGCCCTCGGCAAGCGCATGGACGAACACCTCGTTCTTGAGCGCCGCCTCCAGATCGAACTCAGGCACGATAAGCTTTAGCATCGCCGCATCTCTTTGCCAGAGCGATACAAGTCTGCCGCGCCTTTGGTCGGCATCATCGACGGGCTTGGCGCTTGCTTTATCTCTTTTTGAGATCTCGCCCTCGATGGCTTTTTCGTAATCGCTCTCGGTATCAAAGACCATGTACGGCTCCTTTGTATCGACCTCCTCCTCGCTTACGATCTCATCGGGTGGCGACTTTTCAGCGCTATCCTTGGCAAGCAGGCTGCCTGCCCTTTTTCCTTTTAGCATCATATGGCTCTCCTTTCTTCGGGGACAGTAAATTAACGTCCGTCCCTTCATTTCATCACGATTATATCACGCGCACTCTTTGCAAACGAGGACATTTTCTTATTGTCCCGTTATTGGCACACAAAAATGCTGTCCTCGACGCGTATTATGTTTAATGGTATAATCATTGTCAAGGAGGTGTCCTATGGGTAGAAAAAAGAAAATAGCAACCATCGAGGAGATCCTCGAAACGCTTACCGAAATAATGCGCAGCAGTCCGGAGAACGGCGTAAAAATATCCGAGATCATGTCCGCCGCCGAAAAGCTGCACAAGTATCTTAAAGAAACGGAAGATGAGGACAACGCCCAGAAGCAGCACGGCGTTGTAATATTACCTGAAATAGGAGGAGAGGAAAAATGAATATCACAATACAGTCACCCCCTGCCCTGACGGGCAGCGATCACGCCGATATAGCGGCACTGAGCGAATGGTGCGGTATGTTTTTTACGCGTCTTAAAAGCGTTTTATACTCTTTAGACGGAGGCAACATATCGTCACTGCCTCCGGAGAAGCTGTCGAAAGGAACGCTCAACGCCGATATGGTCGGCATATCCGGCGCGCTTGTAAATATCACAGGAGACAGCTTTGAAATCGCAACGGCGGACGGCACTCACTATATCCGCTGCTCAGACGGGCAGCTTGTTATCTCGGCAAACAGCATATCGAATGGATAATAAAATAATAAGCAATGTCATATGGACTCCGCAGCCGCGACAGGCGGAGTTTATGCGCCGTCCCGAATACGAGGTGCTTTACGGCGGCGCGGCAGGCGGCGGCAAATCGGACGCTATAATAGTTGAGGCGCTCAGGCAGATAGACAATCCCAATTATCGCGGCATCATCTTCCGTAAAACATATCCGCAATGCCGCGAGCTGATAATAAAATCGATAAGGATATATAAGGCAGCGTGTCCTGGCGCGGAATACAACGGCTCCGAGCATTATTGGCGATTTCCCGGCGGAGCAAAGATATATTTCGGCTCTATGCCGAACTCAACAAGCTATCTTGCGTATCAGGGATTGTCATATTCGTACATCGCCTTTGATGAGCTTACGCATTTTACCCGTGAGGAATACGAGTATATGATCTCCCGAAACCGCGCCGACGGCGCAGGGCTTCGCGTATATATTCGCGCCACTGCCAATCCCGGCGGCATCGGGCACGGCTGGGTAAAGGAGCGGTTTATCACCGCCGGCAAGCCGAATGTGCCGTACACCGTAAAATCGGAGATAACGGACCGGAACGGAAAAAAGCGCACTGTCGAGCGCACGCGTATCTTCATACCGTCATCCGTATTTGACAATGCCGCGCTTTTGGAAAACGATCCGGGGTATCTGGCAAATCTTGCGATGCTTCCCGACTCACAGAAACGCGCCCTGCTCTACGGCGACTGGGACAGCTATGAGGGACAGGTATTTACGGAATTTCGCAACGACCCCGACGCGTATGATTCAAAAATATATACTCATGTCATAAACCCGTTTCCGATACCGCGCTCATGGCAGCGGTACCGCACCTTTGATTTCGGTTATTCGCGACCGTTTGCGGTGCAGTGGTGGGCGGTCGATTATGACGGCAGAGCATATCTTTACCGTCAGCTCTACGGCTGCTCCAACACACCCAACACCGGTCTGCGTCTGGAGCCGCGCGAGATCGCTCGGCGAATTCGTAAGATCGAGGACGAGCTTGAATCGGGCAATGTCATAAGGGGCATAGCGGATCCGGCGATATGGGATGCAAGCCGCGGAAAGGACGGAACGATCATAACCATGTTTGAAGATGAGGGCATATTCTTTGAAAAGGGCAAAAACGACCGTCTGAGCGGAAAAATGCAATGCCACTACCGTTTTTCGTTCGATGAAAACGGCTACCCGATGGCATATATATTCAACACCTGCCGACCGTTCCTTCGCACGATACCCAATCTCATATACGACACCGTCAATGTCGAGGATGTAAATACCGACTGTGAGGATCACGATTATGACGCGATGCGCTATTTCTTTATGGCAAATCCAATCGCGCCGCGGCGCAGCGTTTCGCAGCGTGAAACGCCTTTTGATCCTTTAGGCTGAACCGACAAAAAGAGACATTAAAACTCATTTTTTTGGAAGCTGCGCGAATAAAAATTTCCGAGAACGATAAAAAAAGCCTCAAAAGCTATTGACAAAACCTCAGTATGGTGTTATAATACCCCTTGCAAACAGACATAGCGGGGTAGAGCAGTTGGTAGCTCGTAAGGCTCATAACCTTGAGGTCGGAGGTTCAAGTCCTCCTCCCGCACCCAATTTCAAAGGTCGCACTATGTGCGGCCTTTTTTCGATGAATGATTGAGAAAATTTAAAATTTGTATTGACAAAAAAACAAAAGTGTGTTATCATACCACTTGTGTTCAGACAACACATGCGTCCTTAGCTCAGCTGGATAGAGTGACTGGCTACGAACCAGTAGGTCGGGGGTTCGAGTCCCTTAGGGCGCACCAAAGAAAATGGCTCAACCATGCAGGTTTGAGCCGTTTTCTATTTATTGACAATTCACTCCAAAAGTGATTTTGTCCAACAACTTACCAAAAAACAATTTTTTGATCTCAGTTTGCCTTTTTTGCAGAAAACGAAAGCATTGCTTCTAATTTCTCTGCTGCTGCCTTGTCTGCCGATTTTATAGCATGAGTATAAATATTTAATGTTGTAGATTTATCCGAGTGTCCGAGCCGCTTTGAGACCGTAGCCACATCCACGCCGCCCGCAATAAGAAGAGTAGCTGCTGTGTGTCGCAATGTATGATAATGGATATCCGGCAGATCATGCCTTTTCAAAAAATGCTTGAACCACGCCGAGAGAGTATCAGGGCTCAGCAAGCCACCGCTGTCATTGGTAAACACCTTGTCAGACACGATCCACTGATCCCCCATTGAAAAACGTATTTTCAGCTGCTCCTTTTTATATACCTTCAATAAGGCAAGCATGGAATCAGGGATACTTATAATTCTCTTTGAGCCTCTTGTTTTGGTCTGTCCCTCCTGCAGTCCTGTTTCGGGAGTGTAAGTTACAGCTTTATTGATGTTAATAAGACCGTTTTCAAAATCTATATCCGACCAATTCAAGCCGCATACCTCACCACGCCGCATTCCTGTATACAGTGTAAGTGTAACGGCGGTTTTAAACTTTATAGGTTCATCCTGAAGGCAGCTTAAAAGCTC
>CAJONM010000061.1 GCA_905235885.1 uncultured Clostridia bacterium | reverse complement strand
TCTTATCCCGATAATCCAGCCGCCGTTTATGAAGCTTCTGACAACGAAGAAGGCGAGAATGGTAGTCATGGATCAGCTCAGACCTGTTTCCAAAACGGAAAAGATCATATTCCCGATAGTCGTTACGCTTGTTGTAGCGTTCATAATACCTGATGCCGTTTCGCTTGTCGGCTGTCTCATGCTCGGTAATCTTATGAAGGAATCGGGCGTATGTGACAGACTTGCGAAAACTGCTCAGAACGAGCTTATGAATATCGTAACGATCTTCCTCGGAACGACTGTCGGCGCAACGGCGACGGCAAGCGGATTTCTGACTGTTTCGACGCTGGGTATAGTAGCGCTCGGACTTGTGGCATTTATAATCTCGACCTGCGGCGGACTTTTGTTGGGTAACCTTATGTATGTCGTTACGGGCGGAAAGGTAAATCCGCTTATCGGCTCGGCAGGCGTAAGCGCGGTGCCTATGGCTGCGCGTGTATCGCAGACAGTCGGACAAAAGGAAAATCCGAGCAACTTCCTGCTCATGCACGCCATGGGGCCGAATGTTGCCGGAGTTATAGGCTCTGCCGTAGCAGCAGGCGTCTTTCTTTCGATGTTTAACGGACTATAATTAAAGAGGAGTAGTAAAATGGCAAATAATACAGTTCAGCCCAAACCGATCGGCATTACCGAGACCGTTCTGCGTGATGCGCATCAAAGCCTTATAGCAACGCGTATGACGACCGCTCAGATGCTGCCGATAGTAGAAAAGCTTGATGATGTGGGCTATCATTCACTTGAAGCATGGGGCGGCGCGACCTTCGATTCCTGTCTGAGATTTCTTAACGAGGATCCGTGGGAACGCTTGAGAAAGATAAAGGAGAAGGCGAAGAAAACGCCTCTTCAGATGCTGTTCAGAGGACAGAACATTCTGGGATACCGTCATTACTCGGATGATATAGTGCAGTATTTCGTACAGGCATCTATCGCAAACGGCATAGATATTTTAAGAATATTCGATGCTTTAAACGATGTTCGCAACCTCGAATGCGCGATAAACGCGACCAAGGAATATTGTGCAAAGGAAGGCAGAGGTCATGTCCAGGCAACCGTATGCTATACAACATCGGAATTTCATACAAACGATAAGTTCGTAGAGCTTGCGCGTCAGCTTGAGGGCATGGGCGCTGATTCGATCTGCATAAAAGACATGGCGGGACTTTTAAAGCCCTATGTAACATTTGATCTTGTATCAAAAATGAAAGCCGCTGTCAAGATCCCGATACAGCTCCATACTCATTATACATCGGGTGAAGCGTCAATGGTATACCTCAAGGCTATCGAGGCAGGCGTGGATGTAGTAGACTGTGCAATATCTCCCATGGCTATGGGAACATCACAGCCGCCTACTGAACCGATCGTTGCGGCTCTTCAGGGTACGCCGTATGATACCGGGATCGACCTTGATAAGCTTATAGATATATGCAATTATTTCAAGCCGCTCCGTGAGGAATACATCTCAAGCGGACTTATGAATACAAAGGTAATGGGCGTTGATGTAAACACTCTCAAATATCAGGTGCCGGGCGGAATGCTGTCAAACCTCGTTTCCCAGCTCAAACAGCAGGGCAGAGAGGACGCGTATGAGGCTGTGCTTGATGAAGTACCGAGAGTAAGAGCGGATTTGGGCTATCCTCCGCTTGTAACACCGTCATCTCAGATCGTCGGAACGCAGGCGGTGCTCAATGTACTGATGGGCGAGAGATACAAAATGGTTTCCAAGGAGACCAAGGGAATAGTAAGAGGCGAATACGGCAAGTGTCCGGGCGAGATAGCACCGGAGCTTGTAAAGAAGATAATAGGCGATGAGCAGCGGATAACATGCCGTCCGGCAGATCTTATAAAGCCTGAGCTGGAAAATATGAAAAAAGAATGCGCCCAATATGTAAGACAGCCTGAGGATGTGCTTTCATATGCGCTTTTCGATCAAGTTGCGGTCAAGTACTTTAAGTATCGCGAGGCTCAGCTTGATAAAGTCGATAACACTTTAGTAGATAGAGACAATAAGGTTTATCCGGTATAAAACGCCGATATTACGAAATGAAAGGAAGTCAAGGGATGATAGGAATAATAGGTGCAATGGCAGATGAAGTAAACGGACTGAAATTCGTTATGAGTAATGTATTGATCGAAACAGTATCATCCGTTGACTTCTTTTTGGGTAAGCTGTGCGGCATCAATGTGGTCGTTGCCGAATCCGGTGTAGGAAAGGTGAACGCCGCAGTTGCCGCACAGACAATGATATTAAAGTACAATACGGACTATGTGATATTCATAGGCGTTGCCGGTGGTTTGCATGATGCTTTGAAGATTGGCGATGTCGTTATAGCATCAAGCGTTGTCGAGCATGATATGGACACGACACCGTTAGGTGATCCACCGGGATACATAACGGGTCTTGATCGTGTTTATATCGATTGTGACGCGCGACTTGCGGATATATTGGAGCGATGCGCACGCGAGACGGGGTTGAACACATTAAGAGGCACTATAGCGTCCGGCGATCAGTTTATAGCCGACGATGATACGCGCAACAGGCTGAAAAATATGTTCAACGCATATGCGGCTGAAATGGAGGGTGCCTCTGTCGGTCATGTCTGCGCGATGAACGGCGTAAAATTTGCCGTATTGCGGACAATATCCGACACTGCCGACAGCAGCAGTCATATAGATTTTCCAACTTTCTGCAAAATGGCGGCTGAAAATGCAATAAAGGTAATAAAAGCATCAATAACGCAAATATGAAAGATATAAAATCATTAAGATCAGACCGTGATTCGGGAATAGAGCTTCTGAGGATCATAACGATGCTTGTTATCGTTATGCATCATTATGTGGTAAACTCAGGGATAAGCGCAGCTGTAATGAGCGGCGAAGGCGATACGGCGCGGGCATTGTTCCTGTCGGTATTCGGCTGGGGCGGCAAAACAGGTATAAACTGCTTCATGATGATAACGGGTTATTTTATGTGCACATCGCAAATAACCCTAAAAAAATTCCTGAAGCTTTTTTTTCAGATCGAATTTTATAAAGTATTGTTTTTAGCCGTTTTCCTGCTTTCGGGATACCGTGATCCGACATGGGCGTACATAAAGAAAATGCTTCAACCCATATCATCGGTGGGAAATGAATTTGTATCTGCTTTTTTGCTTTTCTATTTTATGATCCCGTTTATAAACATACTTATAAACGGACTGGACAAGCGCAGGCATCTTATACTTATAGGGATATGTGTTTTTATATATTCCATTCTGCCGATACTCGGATATAAGGTCATATTTAACTATATCACATGGTTCACAGTCATATATCTGATAGGGGCATATGTACGCCTTTATCCCGAAAAATGGTTTGACAAAAGAGGCGTATGGACAGCTGCGGCGCTGGTGATGCTTACGCTGTCGTGGCTGTCTGTTGTTTATAAATTTTACACTGACAGAGCGGCGCTGTATTTCTGGGTATCTGACTCAAATAAACCATTGGCACTTCTTACGGGAGTTACTGCATTTATGTTTTTTAAAAATCTTAATATAGGTTATCATAAATGGATAAATGTGATCGCATCGGCGACATTCGGCGTTTTGCTTATACATTCGGGCAATGATACGATCCGTCAATGGATGTGGATAGAGAAGCTTGGGAATATATCATATTTATATTCGGGAAATACTGTGCTGAATGCGTTTGCGGTATCGGTTGCGATCTATATTATATGCACCATTGCCGATCTCGCCAGACTTTATATTATTGAAGAACCTATTATAAAGCGATTGGGGGACAGATTGAAATGAGCAAGGCGGATGAAATTTTTATTAAAAACTGCCGTGATATAATCGACAACGGCTTCTCGGACGAGCATCTTGATGTCCGTCCGCACTGGGATGACGGTGTTGCGGCACATACGATAAAGCGTTTTGGCATTGTCAACAGATATGATCTTTCGGAGGAATTTCCTATACTTACCTTGCGGCGTACATACCTGAAAAGCGCGGTAGATGAGATATTGTGGATATGGCAAAAAAAATCTAATAATATAAAAGATCTGCACAGCCGTATCTGGGATTCATGGGCTGATGAAACAGGATCTATAGGAAAGGCATACGGCTATCAGCTCGGAGTAAAGCATACATACCCGGAGGGTGAATTTGATCAGGTCGACAGAGTAATATACGACTTAAAAAACAATCCTGCATCACGCAGAATAATGACAAACATATATGTGCATAAGGATCTGAAGGATATGCACCTTTACCCATGCGCATACAGTATGACATTCAATGTGACGGGCAATAAGCTGAACGCTATACTTAATCAGCGTTCGCAGGATATGCTTGCTGCAAACAACTGGAATGTTGTACAATACAGCGCGCTGCTTATCATGCTTGCAAAGACGGCAGGCTTGGAGGCGGGCGAGCTTGTCCATGTTATTGCAGACGCGCATATATATGACAGGCATATACCTATAATAGAAAAAATAATAGCAAATGATCCGTATCCGGCACCAAAGCTGATTGTCGCGGACAAGACGGATTTTTATGAATTTGACCGTAATGATTTTGCATTAGATAATTACAGGTATCACGCATTTGATGAAAGGATACCTGTTGCAATATAACGAGGAGGAGTTTTATAATGAAAATTGGATTTATCGGCGCCGGAAATATGGGAAGCGCGATAATAAACGGAATAGTTTCAAAGGGTATTGCAGACCCTATGGATATAATAGTAACCGATTCTGATACTACAAAGGTTTCAGAGCTTGGTGAAACAAGCGGTGTACGGCGCGGAATATCGAATGAGCTTGTAGCACAGGCAGTTGATATATTGTTCTTATGCGTGAAGCCATATGTGATATATGATGTGATAAACGAGATAAAGGATACAGTAACAGAAAAAACACTAATCGTGTCAATTGCTGCCGGACAGAGCTTAGAGCGGCTTATGGACGCGTTCGGAAATGACAAGCTTCGTATCATCCGCGTTATGCCCAATACACCCGCGCTTGTAGGAGAGGGAATGACGGCAATAGTAAGAAACGATAACGCGACATCCGAGGACGCGAGAACTATACTTGATATATTTGACAATCTCGGTAAGGCGGAGATCATAAGCGAGCGGCTCATGAACGCAGCAACAGCTATAAGCGGATCGTCACCGGCATATGTATTTATGCTTATCGAGGCAATGGCGGATGCAGCCGTTCAAGGTGGAATGCCGAGATTTCAGGCATATAAATTTGCAGCACAGGCAGTTTTGGGCAGCGCGAAAATGGTTCTTGAAACTGATATGCACCCCGCTGAGCTAAAGGATATGGTATGCTCGCCGTCAGGTACAACGATAGACGCCGTTGCGGTTCTTGAGGAATGCGGAATGCGCGGTATGATAATGAAGGCTGTAAAAGCGTGTATCGATAAGGCTAAGTCCATGTAAATTTATAAGGGGAGAATTAACAGTGGTAGTTTCATTTTTAATGCTTATAGCCGGCTTTATTCTGCTCATAAAGGGATCTGATCTATTTGTTGACGGTGTATCGTCCGTTGCAAAAATGATAGGTATACCATCGGTCATAGTCGGACTTACGATAGTGTCAATGGGAACGAGTGCGCCTGAGGCGGCTGTAAGTATCGCCGCAGGCATAAATGGCAGCAATGAGATCGCAATTTCAAATCTGGTAGGATCAAACATATTTAATATTCTGTGTGTTGCGGGGGCAAGCGCGGCTATAATGCCGTTTGCTGTTGATAAGGTCGTTTTAAAACGCGATTTCCCCGTATGTATAGCCATAATGGTAGCAGCGATAGTTATGTGCCTTGACGGCAATGTGTCAAGGCTTGACGGAGTGCTGCTTCTTCTGTTTTTTATCGCATATATGATATATCTTGTCTACGACGCGGTAAAACGGCGCATATCGGAAGAGAGCGATGAAAAGCTCCTTTCACCTGTAAGAAGCGCGGTATATATAGTCATAGGTATTGCCGCTATAATAGCAGGTGCACCGATAGTTGTATCCGCGGCAAAAAACATAGCATATGCCTTCGGTATGAGCGAAACGATGGTCGGATTTACGATAGTTGCGATAGGCACATCTCTGCCTGAACTTATAGTTTCCGTCGTTGCCGCGCACAAGGGAGAGAGTGGAATTGCAATAGGTAATGTTGTCGGCTCATCAATATTTAATATATCGTTTATTCTCGGTATTTCAGCAGCGGCAAATCCTATCGCTGTGGTTGATGAGTCAATGCGCGATCTGCTTTTGATGCTCGGAGTGGCTATACTTGCATTTATTTTCTGTATAACACAAAGAAAGCTTAACAGAACGGAGGGCATTGCGCTACTGGCGATATATGTTGCATATACGACATATCTGATAATTTCAATATAGAGCATTGTGATGTTTATGCTACAATAACCATAGAATTATAAAGGAAGTTGATCATATGAATATATGTGTATTCGGTGCGGCAAGCCAAGCGATAGACGAGAGCTATATCGAATTGGTAACGGCACTCGGTATGCGGCTTGCCAAAGACGGACATAATCTTGTATTCGGCGCCGGCGGTACCGGACTTATGGGCGCGGCGGTACGCGGTATACAAAAGGGCGGCGGAAAGGCTATCGGCGTTATACCCGAATTTTTTAAAGAAGAGCTTATCGAGGCTGTCCATCTCGAATGCGATGAAATAATATACACCGATTCGATGCGCGAGAGAAAGCGCATTATGGAGGATATGGCGGACGCGTTTATCATTGTCCCCGGCGGTATGGGTACACTTGAGGAGTTTTTTGAGGTACTCACGCTCAAGCAGCTGTGTCGCCATAACAAACCTATCGCATTATACAATATAAACGGATATTATGACAAGCTGCAAGAGCTGCTCATGCACTGCGCCAGCGAAGGCTTTATGAGAAAGGCGGCGCTGGAGTTATGTTATTTTTCAAGCGATATTGATGATGTATTGGAGTATATACGAACATATAACGCCAAAAGCGATATAAGAGATCTAAAATCAAGCCTTTCCGGCTCATTTAGCAAAATACAGAGAGGGGGAGAATTAATATGAAACAATTTATGGACAAGAATTTTATGCTGCAAAATGATACAGCGGTAAAGCTTTATCATGACTACAGCAAAAAAATGCCGATAATTGACTACCATTGTCATCTTGCGCCGAAACAGATGCTTGATGATGAGGTGTTTGAAAACATAACGCAGATATTTTTAGGCGGAGACCATTACAAATGGAGATATATGCGTTCATGCGGTATTGATGAAAAATATATGACGGGTGATGCTCCGGCTAAGGATAAATTTATAAAATTCTGCGAATGTCTGCAATACGCAATAGGAAATCCACTATATCACTGGACGCATCTTGAGCTTCAAAGATATTTCGGGATATTTGATATTGTAACATCGGAAAATGCCGAAAAAATATGGGATGAGGCAAACAGGGTGATAAAAGAGACACAGATGCGTCCCTCAAAGCTTATAAACAGCTCAAATGTAGCTGTTATATGCACAACGGACGATCCGGCAGACAGTCTCCAATACCATAAAGCGATCAAAGAAAAGGGACATATCAATGCCAAAGTCTATCCTACATACAGACCTGATTTTGCGTTGAATATAGATAAAGAGACATTTATTCCGTATATAAAAAGATTGGAAGATGCGGCAGGCATTGAAATAACGAGCTTCGATAAACTTGTTGGTGTTATGTATAAGAGGGCGGAGTTCTTTGCCGAAAACGGCTGCCGAGTAAGCGATCACGCGCTTGACGGCGCCCCCTACAATCCAAAGAGCGATGAAGAGATAAACGCTATATTTAAAAAGGCGATCTCTGGCGGCGCTGTTTCATTTGATGAGGCACAGGCATATAAAACAAAGCTGCTCCAGAAGCTTGCAAAAAAATATCATGAGCTTGGCTGGGCGATGCAGCTGCATATGGGCGCATTAAGAAACAATAACACGAGTATGTATAAAAAGCTTGGTGCCGATATCGGATTTGACTCGATAAACGATTACAATATAGCCGAGGGACTTTCGCGTCTTCTTAACTCAATGAATGAAAATGATGAACTGCCCAAAACTATACTGTATACATTAAATCCCAAAGATAATTATGTCCTTGCAACGATGCTTGGTAATTTCCAGTCAAGCGAATGTCCCGGGAAAATACAGTTCGGCTCAGGATGGTGGTTCAACGATCAGCGTGACGGAATGACGGAGCAGATGAGATCGCTTGCAAACCTTGGCGCATTCTGTAAGTTTATAGGGATGCTCACCGATTCGCGAAGCTTTCTGTCATATACGCGTCATGAGTATTTCAGACGAATAATGTGCAATATTTTAGGCACATGGGTAGAAAACGGGGAATTTCCATGTGATTATAATACTCTCGGTAAGATAGTAGAGGATATTTCGTATAACAACGCTAAAAACTACTTTGATTTTGAATAGGCGAAAAAATGGAAAGATTACACAGAACAGAACCGTCAAAGCTTACTGAACGCGTACTGCAATTTGGCGAAGGGAATTTTTTACGCGGATTTGTTGAATGGATGTTTGACAGACTGAACAAGGAAAACGGGGGAGACTTCGGCGTTGTGCTCGTTCAGCCGCTCCCGTCGGGAATGGTAAATATGATAAATGAGCAGGACGGATTGTACGACCTGTATCTGCGCGGACTGCAAAACGGCGAGAAAACAGAAGAGGAGCGCATCGTCGAATGCGTAACGAGAGGCATTGACCCCTATACGGATACCGACGCATTCTTTAAATGCGCGCTCAATCCCGATATGCGCTATATAGTATCAAATACGACCGAAGCCGGTATCGAGTATATCCCCAACCAAAGTGCGGATGATTTTGCAGGCACAACTTTTCCGGGCAGACTTACGATGTTTATGAAAAAAAGATTTGACGCGCAGCTTCCCGGATTTGTCCTGCTTCCATGCGAGCTTATAGACAAAAACGGCGCATGCCTGAAGGAATGTGTGCTTAAATATGCCGATGATTTCGGATATGGCGACGCATTCAAAAAATGGGTAAATGAGGATAACATATTTACAAGCACACTTGTTGACAGGATCGTAACAGGTTATCCGCGCGATACGGCAAAGCAAATGGAAGAAAGATACGGACATCTTGACAATGTCATAGATACGGCTGAAATATTCCACCTTTGGGTAATTGAATGCGATAAGGATCTGTCAAAGGAGCTTCCGTTTACCGATATAGGCATCAATGTTGTATGGACATCTGATGTTACACCGTATAAGAAAAGAAAGGTAAGAATATTAAACGGAGCGCATACTATGAGCGTTTTAGCGGCGCGCCTTGCCGGACTTGAAACTGTCGGAGAGATGATGGATGATGCTGATTTTGCGGCATATATAAACAAGGGCTTGTTTGATGAAATAATTCCCGTCCTCGATCTGCCCAAGGATGAGCTTGTATATTTTGCAAACGCGGTAATCGAAAGATTTAAGAACCCGTTTATTAAGCATTATCTGCTTTCTATAGCGCTTAATTCCGTATCAAAGTATAAGGTGCGTGTTTTGCCGTCACTTTTGGAGTATAACGAAAAGTTCGGAAAAGCTCCGTCCGTGCTGACATTCGGACTTGCTGCGCTGATCGAATTTTACAAGGGCAGCGAGGCAAACGATGATGAGGCGGTCATGAAATTTATGAAAAACGCGTCTGTTGCAGAAATACTTAAAAATGAGGCTCTATGGGGTGCGGACCTGTCATTTTCAGAGAAAGATGTAAAGGCATATGTCGATGATATACACTCTTACGGTGTAAGATCGGCACTGAAGAAGATCATTTGACAAATGGGTAATAGAGATGGATTTAAAGATAAATAAAAAAGACAATGTAGCTATAATGCTCGATGGCGATCTTCGCGGACATAAGGTTGCTCTTACGGATATTAAAAGGGGAGAGAGCATTATAAAATACGGCTATGCCATAGGTCACGCTACTGAGGACATCAAAAAGGGCGACCATGTTCATACGCATAATATAAAAACAAACCTTTCGGGCTTGCTTGAATACAAATATGAACCCGTAACAATAGACGAGCCAAAACGCAAATCAGGCACATTTAAAGGTTACAGACGCTCTGACGGCAGAGTGGGGATACGCAATGAGATATGGATAATCAATACAGTCGGTTGTGTAAACAAAGCTGCTGAGAGAATCGCAAAGCTTGCAAACGAAAAATACGGGCATCTTTGCGATGGTATCTTTACATATGCGCATCCGTTCGGTTGTTCTCAGATAGGCGCCGACCAGGAAACCACACAGGCAATACTAAAAGGTCTTGTTAACCATCCGAATGCGTCGGGAGTGCTTGTCTTTGGCTTGGGATGCGAAAACAACAATATTGCTGTATTTAAAGATGTCCTGAAGGAATGGGATGACCAACGCATTAAGTTTCTGATCGCACAGGATAGCGATGATGAGATCGCGGACGCTCTTGAGATAATAGGTGACCTTGCGCAAAGAGCGGCAAATGAGAAAAGAACAGATTGTGATATATCAGAGCTTGTGATAGGGCTTAAATGCGGCGGCTCGGACGGCTTTTCGGGACTCACCGCGAATCCGCTCGTCGGGCGTTT
>CAJONM010000060.1 GCA_905235885.1 uncultured Clostridia bacterium | reverse complement strand
TCCTTTTCGATGTATTTCTTGTACTCTTTAAGAGTCGTCGCGCCGATAAGCTGAAGCTCGCCGCGCGCCAGGAACGGTTTGAGGATGTTTGAAGCGTCCATGGAGCCTTCCGCATTGCCTGCGCCGACTATCGTATGCAGCTCATCGACAAACAGGATGACATCGCTCGATTGCGTTACCTCGTCTATGACCTGCTTTATCCTCTCTTCAAACTCACCTCTGTATTTTGAGCCTGCGACCATGGATGACAGGTCAACGGCAACAAGGCGTTTATCCTTTAAAAGCTCCGGTACATCGCCGTTTGCTATTTTTTGCGCCAAGCCCTCTACTACCGCCGTTTTGCCGACGCCCGGCTCTCCGATAAGACACGGGTTGTTTTTCGTTCTGCGCGACAATATCTGGATGACCCTCTCTATTTCCTTAGCTCTGCCTATTACGGGATCGAATTTGTTTTCACGCGCAAGCTCAGTGAAATCTCTGCCGTACTCATCAAGCGTAGGCGTGGATGATTTACCCTTCTTGCGTCTTGCCGATGAATACGCGCCGCCGGATGCCGGCTCCGTAACACCTGCGCTTAGCGCATCGGTAACATCGTGATATACCTCGTTTATATTAAGCCCCAGTGACATCAGCACGCGCACGCCGACGCTGTCGCCGTCACGCAGTACCGCCATGAGCAGATGCTCCGTTCCGATATAGTTGTGTCCCATATCACGCGCTTCAAGTGCCGATATTTGCAGGATGCGCTTTGTTCGGGGCGTCAGCGGTATCTCCGTTTCTCTCGGTATCGGGCTGCCCGATCCGGTAAGCTCAACGATCTTTTCTATTACCGCGTCTTCTTTTATATCCGCCTTGGCAAGCACCTTCGCCGCAACGCCCGATCCCTCTCTTATAAGACCGGCTATGATATGCTCGCTTCCTATATAGCTGTGCCCCAGTTCACAGGCGGCGTCATGCGCCTCGCTTATGGCTATTCTTGCTTTTTCAGTAAAATTTGAATACAACATAGTAAAACCCCCTCATATGTTATTTCTTATTATCTCCGCTCTCTTTCTGTCGCGCTCGGCGGCGGAAAGCTCCTGTCCTCCCATTATGACGGACGGAGATGTTTTTATTATCATTTCAAGCGGCGTCATTTTGCCGCTCGGCTTGATTATGCCCATGCTCTCGGCAAGCATGACATCCGACAGCAGATTTTTTGCCTCCGCCGACGCTATGCTCCTTGCATACTTTAATATGCCGTATGAGCGGAACAGCTTATCCTCAAGCTCATTTTTATGTTTGTCGGCAAGCGCCTGCCGCGCCTGCTTCTCCATATCCGAAAGCTTTTGCGCAATACCGCTGAGCCTGTCGATTATCTCGCGCTCGGAAAGCCCCATGGTGATCTGATTTGAGATCTGATAGAAGCCTCCCTCCGCCTCGGTGCCCTCGCCGTACAGCCCGCGCACCGTAATTCCCACTCCCGATACGGAGCGGATAACGCGGTCTATATTCCCCGTCATCGTCAGCGCCGGGAGGTGCATCATCAATGACGCGCGCATACCCGTTCCGGCATTTGTCGGACACGCGGTAAGGTAACCGAATTTCTCGTCAAACGCGTATGATAGCGATTCCTCTATCACATCATCCACTCTGCTTGCCGTTTCGTAAGCCTTATCAAGGCACGATCCGCCCATTATGACCTGCAAGCGGATATGATCCTCCTCCATGAACATTATGCTCATGGTCTTGCTTTTGTTTACAAGCACCGAATGTCCCTTGCCGTTTATCATTTCCGGACTTATGAGATGCTCCTCAAGCATCGAGATCTTATCCGTCCGGCTCACATCGTCGAGCATATACGCGTCAAAGTCTCCTGCAAGCGCGGAATGGCTGTCTAATACAGAGGAAAACAGCTTCTTTGTCACCTCCGCCTTTTTTCCGTCATCAAGTATTGACGGGAACGGCGTCTTGTCAAGATTTCTCGCCAGCCTTATGCGCGTTGAGATAACTATTCCGTCATTTTTATCATTATACCAGATCATTTTCCCGTGCCTCCCTCTAATTCCTTTATTTCGGCGTGAAGCCTCGCGGCGGTCTCATACTCCTCTTTTTTTACCGCGTCCTTGAGCTGTTTTTTCAGTTCCTCAAGATGCCGCTTCGCCTTTATGTCCGCGGCTGAATTGGATGGGATTTTTCCCGAATGAACGGAGGATGACTGCACCTGCCTTATCGCCTGCTCCGCAAGCGGACGAAAGGTATTGTAGCACTCGCCGCATCCGAATTTTCCCGTTTTCGCAAAATCGTTCCATGTTCTGCCGCATACGGGGCATTTCTTCCCGTATTGATTTACGGTCGGGCTTACCGAATATGCGCCCATACCGTCTATCATATCAAATAATTCCGTAAACAGATCCATCATTTTTTATTACCGCCTTTCTTTGTCACCGTATGATCGCTTCCATTATTTCCTTCATTATACGATACCTTGCCTTATCGTTTTCCGCCGCCGCGGCTGCTGCTTTTATTATTGCCGCTTCACGGCGCGTTATATAACCGACATCCGAAAGCTTCTTTATATATTCATCCGCATTACGCTGATCTATCAGCTCCTCGCTTTCGGTCCGCCGTATTTTAACGCATCCGCCGCCGCCGCGCCGCGATTGCACCGCGTAGCCGCGTTCGGGAGTAAATCGGGTCGAGATAACATAATTTATCTGCGACGGCACGCATCCGAAAAGCTGCGCCATTTCATTGCGTTGTATCGTTATCCAATCCTGCTGCTCCTGCCGCATCAGCTCCAGTATAAAAGCCTCTATCCTATCTGACATTCCCATAACATCACCTTCTTGTCTTTTGACTTTGACTTTCTTTGACCTTGAATATATTTTAGCATATTACCCCTCTTTTGTCAACACCTTTTTTGTATTTATTTTATTATTTCTTTGTGAACAGATTGTGAATTTGAGAATTTTTTTAGATTTTTTTCAAAAAATAGTGGTAATATTCCAAAATTTATGGTACAATATAGTTTGTATGCTTATTACTATACGATACAATGACATTATTTATATTGAGAAAGGACGATAAGATGAATATATTTGACAAGCTGTTCGGCACATATTCCGAGCGTGAGCTTAAAAAAGTGCATCCGATCGCAAAACAGGTCGATGCTCTGGCACCCGAAATGGAAAAGCTCTCCGACGCGGAGCTGAAAGCCAAAACAGCCGAATTTAAACAACGCTACAACAGCGGTGAAACGCTTGATGAGCTTCTTCCGGAGGCTTTTGCCGTTATGCGCGAAGCAAGCTGGCGCGTGCTTGGCATGAAGCATTTCTATGTTCAGATCGTCGGCGGTATCATCCTTCATCAGGGGCGTATAGCCGAAATGAAAACAGGTGAAGGTAAAACTCTCGTATCGACGCTTCCGGCATATCTTAACGCATTGACGGGTAAGGGTGTACATATCGTCACCGTCAACGATTATCTGGCAAAGCGCGACTCGGAATGGATGGGCAAGGTCTATCGCTTCCTCGGCATGAGCTGCGGTCTTATAATACATGAAAAGCAAAACGACGAGCGCCGCGAGGCTTATGCCTGCGACATCACCTACGGCACAAACAACGAGCTCGGTTTCGATTATCTGCGTGATAACATGGTAGTTCACAAGGAGCAGATGGTACAGCGCGGACACAACTACGCCATAGTCGACGAGGTGGACTCAATCCTCATAGACGAGGCAAGAACGCCGCTTATCATATCCGGCATGGGCAACGAGGCAAACGAGCTTTATCATGTGGCGGATCTGTTTGTAAAACGGCTTAAAAAGCTCGTTGTAACGGAGCAGGACACAAAAGAGCACGATACAAATGTTGACGCGGACTATATAGTTGACGAAAAAGCAAAAACCGCTACGCTTACAGAGCGCGGAGTAAAGAAGGCGGAGCAGGCATTCAATGTTGAAAACCTGTCCGATCCCGAAAACATGAAGCTGCTGCATCATATCAATCAGGCTCTGCACGCAAACGGCGTTATGCACCGCGACCAGCAATATGTCGTTACTCCCGAAGGTCAGGTCATGATAGTAGACGAATTTACAGGCAGAATAATGCCCGGCAGACGCTACAGTGACGGTTTGCATCAGGCTATTGAAGCAAAAGAGGGCGTAAAGGTCGAAAACGAGAACAGAACCTTGGCAACGATAACATTCCAGAATTTCTTCCGCCTGTACGGGAAGCTTTCGGGCATGACAGGTACCGCTCTTACCGAAGAAGAGGAATTTCAGCATATATATAAGCTCGATATAGTTGCCGTTCCGACAAATAAGCCCGTTATCCGAACGGATTATCAGGATAGCGTATATAAGACCGAAGCAGGAAAATATTCGGCGGTAATATCGCAGATAAAGGAATGCAACGACAAGGGGCAGCCGGTTCTTGTTGGTACGGTAAATGTCGATAAATCCGAGCTTTTGAGTAAGCTGCTCAAAAAGCTGGGCATAAAGCATAATGTCCTCAACGCCAAATATCACGCAAGAGAAGCGGAGATAATCGCGCAGGCAGGCAAAAAAGGCGCGGTCACCATTGCCACAAATATGGCAGGCCGCGGTACGGATATTATGCTCGGCGGAAACGCGGAATATCTTGCCAAGCATGAAATGGCAAAACGCGGATTGAGCGAAGAGCTTATTTCCGAGGCGACAGGCTTTGGCGATACGGATGATGAAGAGATCATAGAAGCCCGAAAGATATTTACAGAGCTTAACGAGAAGTACAAGAATGAAATACAGCCCGAACATGACGAGGTCGTAGCTTTGGGAGGTCTCTTTATAATCGGTACGGAGCGTCACGAATCAAGACGAATAGACAACCAGTTGCGAGGCAGAGCCGGTCGTCAGGGTGACCCGGGCGCATCGAGATTTTTCCTGTCGCTTGACGATGACCTTATGCGTATCTTTGGCAGCGAGCGCACAAAGAAAATGGTAAGCGCACTCGGTCTTGAGGAGGATCAGCCGATAGAGGCAAAGATACTGAGCAACTCCATAGAAAACGCGCAGAAAACACTTGAGAGCCGAAACTTTGACTCGCGTAAGCATGTTCTTCAATATGACGAAGTCATGAACGAGCAGAGAAAGATCATATACTCGCAGCGTCAGAAGGTCCTTGACGGTGAAGATCTGAGCGAAACGATAAACGGCATGATCGAGCAGATAATAAACTCGGCAATGGACGATTTCATAGGCATAACCGAGATACCTGAGGAATGGAATATCCGTGCGCTTACGGAGTTTGCCGACTCCACTCTCCGCGCAAACGGAGCATTCAATATCACCGATGAGGAGCTTGACTCCATCACAAAGGCGGATATAAAGGATGAGCTGCTTGAGATCGCGCACAATAACTACGAATCGCAGCGTGAGATATTCGGCGATCAGATGCAGGAGCTTGAACGAGTTATCATGCTTCGTGTAGTAGATACTCTATGGATGGATCATCTTGACGAAATGGAGCAGATAAAACGCGAAATAGGCTTGCGTGCATACGGTCAGCATGATCCGGTAGTCGAATTCAGAAATGTCGCGTCCGACCTCTATGACGCGCTGCTCGAATCGATAAAGCGCGATACGGTAAAATATATCCTCAACTCCAAGCCGCGCATAAGGATAGAGCGCGAGCAGGTCGCAAAGCCTATTGATACCGGCAGTGACGGAACATTGAAAAACACAGGCGTTCGCGCAAAGAAAAAGGTCGGCAGAAACGACCCATGCCCCTGCGGAAGCGGAAAAAAATATAAGCATTGCTGCGGCAAATGATATTATAAATAACATAATAAGGAAGTGATTAAATGTTAGAGTATGATGAATACAGACTCGCCCTCCTTGCAATGGAGAAAAGCATTAACGATTTGAGGGATTCACTTTGACATTGCAGGTCTGAAATCGGAAATATCCGGACTTGACAAGCAATGCGCAGCGCCCGATTTCTGGGATGACGCGAAAGCGTCCCAGCAGGTGCTGCAAAAGGCAAAGAACCTCAAGGATAAGCTCGCCGCGTTCGAGGATATAGAAACGGCGCAGTCGGACGCGCTCCTGATGATAGAGATGGCGGAGGATGAAAACGACGCAAGCCTTGTCGGAGAAATAAAAGCGACAGTGTCAAAGCTCAACGACAGCATTGATAAAATGCGGCTGGCAACGCTTTTGAGCGGAAAATATGACAGTTCCGACGCTATCATTGAATTCCACGCCGGAGCCGGCGGCACAGAGGCTCAGGACTGGTGTGAAATGCTGATCAGAATGTATCAGATGTGGGCGCAGAAAAACGGGTACAAGGCCGAGATCATGGATACGCTCCCCGGCGATGAGGCAGGTATAAAGAGCTGCACCATGGAAATATCGGGTCTTAACGCGTACGGGTATCTGAAAGCAGAAAAGGGCATACATCGACTTGTCCGCATATCGCCGTTCAATTCACAGGGCAAGCGTATGACTTCATTCGCATCCGTCGCCGTTACGCCTGAGCTTGATGACAATATCGAGGTCGATATCCGTCCGGAGGATGTGAAAATGGATGTGTTCCGCGCATCGGGAGCGGGCGGACAGCATATAAACAAGACATCGTCGGCGGTACGCCTTACGCATATCCCGACCGGCATCGTAACATCATGTCAGACGCAGCGCTCTCAGCTTCAGAACCGCGATTACGCCATGAAGATGCTCAAGGCAAAGCTCGTTGAAATAGCCGAGCAGCAACACAAGGAAAAAATTTCCGAAATACAGGGCGTTCAGACCGATAACGGCTGGGGCAACCAGATACGCTCATATGTTTTTCAGCCGTATACCATGGTAAAGGATCTGAGAACAGGCTATGAAATGGGCAATATCGGCGCCGTCATGGACGGTGAGCTGAACGGGTTTATAAACGCGTATCTGTCGGCGGCAAATTTAGGGACATTAAAGAAATAAGAACAAAGCGCCTTCGGCGCACGCCTGCGGCGGGCAGAGAAGATAAAGCGCTTTGTTATGCCCATGTGCGTTTCCGACCATAG
>CAJONM010000059.1 GCA_905235885.1 uncultured Clostridia bacterium | reverse complement strand
TTTCCGACCATAGGTCGGATATTTCGCACGGGCAATTAAATCATTTTTTACTTTATAAGAAAGCAATTTCTTATAAAGTAAAAAAGCAGAGCAGGTATGAAATCCTGCTCTGCTTTTTTACACCCCCTTCTTTTTATCTGTATTTGATACTGCTGTATACCTGCATCAGCTTCCGCTTCATTTTGCGCGGTATCAGATTTTTCGCATATCTGACGATATGCTTCTTGTAATTCTTTTTATACCAGTACAAAAACGCGTCATAACCCTTTTCCCTGTACATCTCCGACAGCGCGGTATGTTCAGGCATGGGCACGCTCGGACGGGTAAGCTGCTTGTTCCTCTGCTCGGCACTCCGCCTGTCGGATGGGGCGATATGCAGCCGGTTTTCTATCTCTTTGAGCCAACGCTTGCCCTTTTCCGTATTTACAAGCAGACAGGAAACGCCCTTATCAACATCGACATCTCCCATATCGGAGACAAGCTCCCGTTTTATTCCCCAGTAATCGCCGAGTGTTATATCTCCCTGCCGCCCCTCTGACGGGAAACGGCAGTTATAGCAGCTTTCCCGATACAGCTCGCCGCTGAGAAAATAAAAATAGTACGGCGATGAGTCGGAATTATATTTCACCTTTGAGCTGCCGTCCGATACCGATCCGTTTACGCCCCAGCCGAAATTCTTATCTCTGAACCTGACGGCGCTGATATTGATCTTCTTCTTTCCCGACACATATGACAGATCCTCTTGCAGCATCTTTACGCTCGGCACGCCATGGCATATGAGATCGAGCGTGAGAAGATTGTCGTAATCCTTTTTCAAAAATGCCCTAAGACCTGCTATCTGGCAAGGCGTTCCCGAATAGCATATGTATTTTCCGTCGTCGAGAAGCTCCTTTACCCGTCTGAAAGTCATATCCGTTGAGCTTTGAACATATTTTGAACCGCGCAGTTTTGCGATGTCATCCTTGTTTTCTACGCAGATATGATGCAGCGACAGATCATCGGCCCACGCCGCGCCGAATACCGCGCCGCCCTTATCGAGTATTGCCTCGGCAAGCTCGGTAAATATACCTCCTGAGGAGGACTGCATAATCACATCTTTGTTCTTTGATGCGGCGGCATATACAAGCGGCTCACCGTTCTCGTATGCTCCCTTATCGCAAAAAACGCACACAGCGCGGCACAATCCGCATTTTATGCACTTGGACTCGTCAACGGCAGGAAATATAAATCCCATTTCGTCTTCCTTCATCTCTATCGCGTCTCGCGGACAGATATTCGCGCAAGCGCCGCAGCCGCAGCATTTTTTCGGATCATCGATCTTAATATAATCTTTCATGGTACGATCTTTCTTTCCTTTCATTTATGCGGTTATCCCGTAAAACAAATATAACATAAAAAAAAAAGAAGTTCAAGTGTTTTGTGAAATTCGCTTGAATAAAGTGGCGCGATATGTTATAATGAGGACATAAAAAAAACAGCTTAGGAGATTCCGATATGAAAATAGCGATGATAGGGCACAAAAGAATACCTTCCAGAAGCGGCGGTATAGAGGTCGTTGTTGAGGAGCTTTCAAAGAGAATGGTACAGCGCGGTCACAGCGTAGACGCATACAACCGATACTGCGGCGAGGAAAAGATAAAGGAATACGAGGGTATACATATGATAGAGATACCCACATATAATGTGCCTGCGGTACACGCGATGCTATACTCGCTCCTTGCGACTATAAGAAGCATATTCACAAAATACGATGTGGTGCACTATCACGCGGAGGGTCCTTGCGTTATGATACCGCTTGCAAAGCTTTTCGGCAAGAAGACTGTCGCGACGATCCACGGGCTTGACTGGCAAAGGAGCAAATGGGGCGGTTTCGCGACAAAATATCTTATGTTCGGCGAAAAAATGGCGGCAAAGCACGCCGATGAGGTCATAGTCCTGTCAAAGAATGTACAGAAATATTTTAAAGATACATATGATTGCGACGCGGTCATGATTCCCAACGGCATAGAACGGGTAACACCCATCGCGCCCGATAAAATAAAGTCCGGATACGGACTTAACGGCGGAGATTATATCCTGTTCCTTGCGCGGATAACGCCCGAAAAGGGACTTGACTATCTTATCGATGCGTATAAAAAGCTCTCTACCGATAAGAAGCTCGTTATTGCCGGCAGCATAGAGCCGGAGACGGAATATATCGCGTCGGTAAAGGAAAAGGCAAAGGGCTGCGACAATATAATCTTCACAAATTTTGTCAGCGGACAGACGCTTGCCGAGCTTTTTTCAAACTGCTATGTTTATGTTCTGCCCAGCGATATTGAGGGAATGCCCATGAGTCTGCTTGAAGCGGTAGGATACGATACGAAGGTGATCGTCAGCGATATACCGGAAAATGTTGACTGCCTTTACGGCTACGGAAACTCGTTTGAGCATGGGAATGCGGAGTCGCTCCGTGAGGTGCTGCAATTCTGTCTTGATCATGAGGATATGCGCGAGTGTGATTATAAAGAGGGCGCTACGGCTGCCATGACGCGGAAAAAGCGCGAGGAGCTTATAGAAAAGTATGATTGGGACAATATAACCGACCAAACTCTTGAGCTATACAAGTCACTGCAAAAGTGAAAATAACGAAATGGGATGTAAAAACGAGCTTTTTACATCCCATTTCGCTATAGTAAGTTTAAAATTGCTTTATATGTCCGTTCGCAATTGTTTGCATCGTTGAATTTGAAAAATGAGTTCATCTTTTGCAGGTACTCCGCCGTCGGCTGAAGATCGTTTTTAAGAATGCTCTCAAGCTCTTCTATGACCTCACTCTCATTTTGAACTACCTTGCCGAAGCCGTCGCGCTTATAATCAAAATATCCCTTGCCGTATTGCTGAGCGCGAAACGCCTCCTCGTCATATTGATAAAAGACCATAGGCTTACGCATATAGGCATAGTCAAAATACACGCTTGAATAATCCGTTATCAGTATATCGCTGTCTATAAGCAGCTGCTGCACATCGTTGTTTTTAAAATCGGCGATCCGTACCCTTTCATTATCCGTCCCGAAGCAGCCCAGAAATTTCTGTACCTCATAGTGGGGATAGAAAACAAGCTCGTAATCGTATTTTTTCAGCAATTCCGAAAGCCGGCTGCTGTTTAGCAGACTGTTGTATTTTTTGAAATATTCGCTTGCACAAAATGTCCTTTGCGAGCAGCTTCGCAGGGATGCGCGCCATGTGGGCATGAAAAGTATCTTGCGTGTTGTCGTATCATTTTTTCTGAGATTATCATATCTGCACAAGCCCGTAAGCTTGAGTATCCCCTTTTCATATCCGTAGACCTTGTCTATGTAATCGTATTCGGGTGTGGCGGAGCATACGAACATATCTATATTTGTGCGATCCGCATGGCAGAACTCGATGTCATCTTTTATGATGCCGTGCTGAAGAAAAATGTTCTTTGCCTTGCTCGGTACAAATTTGCCGAATTTGTTAAAGAAAAGTATATCGGGGGAATAGCCCTCGATGTGGGAGCTTACTCTCACCTTTGCAAGAAGGAAAGACAGATAATGCTCAAGGCTGCCATAGCTTATCACTCTGCCCAGAGCCGCGACCTTTGGGCGATCCGGAGAATTTTTTGAAATGATATAGACACAACAGATCTCAGGATGCTGTGTTGTCAGATATTTAAAAAAGTGATACCCGTTATCGCGCGCGTCCGTACCTCGTTCCGATACTATCCAAAGATCCTTGTATTTTCGGGTCGGTCTTACAAAAACAGATATGATCCGGGCAATGATTACAAGAAAAAAACAACGAGCATATTCAAATATTCTTTTAAAGGTGTACATACCGGAGCCTCCCCGTCTTTTTTTGATATTATATAACAAAACGGTATTATTGTCAAGTTTTGCTGCCTCATATTTTACAAGATGTATTCTTTAATGTTACAGAATTACAACTTTTGCTTTCAGAGACAACAAAACTCGCCAAAAGCACTTGACGAAAAGTCTTCTTCATTATATAATGTAATATGTATGTGATAGTACTGTACAAGGAATGGGATATATGAACGGAATATACACTAAAAATTCAAAAGTATATATCGGGCTGTACATATTTTTCATATTTTGCGCCGCAATGGGCGACTGGAAGGTAATAAACGCGGCATTGGGCGGCTTGCCGAAGGTTCTTTCGGCAGGCGCGGTCGGCATCGCGTTTATGTATATGCTGTGGTCGGGGAATTTTAAGAACGCAAAAAAGCTGTTCCATTTTTTCGTGATGTACACATCGATCATAGCCGGAATAATTCTCTGGTCGGTAATACTGTGGATACTTGATTTTCAGACGATAGGCTACATAATGAAAGGCTCATCGAAGATGTCCTTTCAGTTTCTTGATATACTCGTCGTCATATCCGCCTGCTATATGTTTGAGGAGAATGCCGCAAAATACACATTTTTCGGTCTGGCGGCAGGTAATATAATGATCATAATTTTGGGTGCGCTCACGACCGGCTTGGGCGGAGCGATCCATGATATGATAGCAAACATCACCTCCTTCGGCGCGAGCGATGTTGTGGAAAACTCTACATTCATAAGAGCGATAGAGATACATGACATAACCTTTGTTATGGGAGTATACATAATATATTTCCTTTTCTACTGTCACGGTGAAAAAAACAGATATATATATGCGGCAATAGCATTGTTTTTGTTCATGGCAGGGCTTAAACGAATAGCGTTTATCGGTATGATTATGGGTATCGCTTTTGCATTCTTCAGCGCGTGGCTCAGTCCCAAGGCGCAGGTAAGGTTAGTCACGATAGTGTCGTTTATTATCGTCATATTCTGCTATTTCTATATAAGCATCATACATTCGGGAGCGTTTACCGCGTTTCTTGAGGCGCATGAGATAGAGCTTATGGGACGCGAGAAGATATATGATTTTATATCGAATTTCTATACGCTCTCTCCGTCATACAGAGGAAAGGGCTATGAATTTTGCGTCCAGCTCTTAAAGTCGATGAAAGGCACAAACGATCAGGTTGTGAACATAACCGCCGTACATAACGATATACTTAAAATGTATGTAGAGCTGGGCTTCTGGGGCTTCTTCCTATGGATAATGGGCTACTATGTATATCAGACACATTGGTTCGTCACACGCTGCGGAGAAAAGACAGCCGTATGCTTTATAGCTATCAATATCTATATGCTGATCTCATATATGACCGACAACAATATGTTTTACTATTGGTCGAGTATGGCTATAAGGATCATACCTATGGCATTTTTCTTTGACCCGATAAAGGATATGCCGCTTAAAATAAAAGAAAGCGATGAAATGTCAAGATTTGAACGGACATTGTACAAAAAACGCGAAAAGGCGGCGATGCAGAAAAGAGACGCATGGCTGGACGAATATGAATACTGGGGTGATGAAATATGAAAGGAGCCGATATTTTATGATACGAATTTTACAGTCCGTAAGCAATATGGATCGCGCCGGCATAGAAACTATGCTGATGAATTTCTACCGCAATATGGATCATGAAAGAATACAGTTTGATTTCCTGTCAAACAAGCCAAAGCCCGGAGATTACGACGCGGAAATAACCGAAATGGGCGGCAGGCTTTTCGTATCGCCCGGATACAAGAGCTTCAGGAGATATGTAGGCTATATGACGGAGCTGTTTAAAACGCACCCCGAATATAGGATAATACATACCCATAACGGCTCATTGATGCTGTACGCGCTCAGATCCGCGCAGATAAACAGCATCCCCGTCCGTATCGCGCACGCGCACGCGACGGCTATACCGTTTGATTTCAAGAATGGCATCAAAATGTGCATGAAACCGATGATAAAGTATGTCGCGACGGATTATTGGGGCTGCTCGAACGCGGCAGGCGAGTTCTATTTTTCAAAAAAGCGCTGGATGAAAAACAATCAGCTTATACATAACGCGATAGATGTAGACAAATTTGCCTTTAACGAGTCATCGCGCAAAAATATACGCGAAGAGTTCGGCTTGGGGGATAAATTCGTTGTGGGTCATGTAGGCAGACTTACATGGCAAAAAAACCAGAAAAAGCTTATAGAGATATTCGCCGCGCTCCACAAGCTTTGCCCGAAGTCGCAGCTCGTTATGGTCGGTACCGGCGAATTGGAGGAAAAGCTCAGAAAGCAGGCGGCACAGCTCGGCATTTCCGACGCGGTCACATTTACCGGTATGCAGACGAATGTTGATCAGTGGTACAGCGTATTCGATGTGTTTGTGCTTTCGTCATGGTACGAGGGTCTGCCCGTTGTCGGGATAGAGGCGCAGGCGGCGGATCTTCCCTGCGTATTCACCGATACGATAACTCCGGAGGTCAAGGTTACCGACAGAGTGCGGTTCTTGGGGCTTAAAGATGACACTACGACATGGGCAAACGAGATACTGCAATTCGGAGTACGCCAAAGAGGCAGCCGATATGATGATCTTAAAAAATCGGGATATGATATAAAAACTGAAGCTATCCGGATGCAGCAGCTGTATGTGGATCTGTATGAGAAAAACGGAGTATGATTATGAAAATAGGCATTATCACGCATCATTGTATAAATAACTTCGGAGCGTTCCTGCAAGGCTGGGCGTTGCAGGAGAAGCTGAAGGCGCTGTTCCCTCATGATGAGGTATGCATGATAAATTACATAATACCAAAACAGAATATAATAAATATCGGCGGCTTTTTCAGGTACTATCCCAAGAGCGAAACGCCGCTGTCATGGCTGAACAAGATAACGCAGCCGGCGATCTTTTCAAAAACGCGGAAAAAGTATTATAATATGACAAAGGCGGTCTATAACGCCGAGCAGATAAACGCGCTGGGGCTTGACGCTATAGTCATAGGCAGCGATGAGGTGTGGAATTATCTTGATGCCAAGAGCTATTCGCTGATAAAGTTCAGCGCGGGTCTTGACGCCCCAAGCATCGTCGCTTATGCGCCGAGCGTAGGCAAATCCACAGGCGAGGATATACCCGATGAGGTAAGGCGCGCCATGCAGGGCTTTACCGCGCTTTCGGCAAGGGATACGAACTCTCAACAGCTGTGCAGACGCGTTTTGGGAACGGAGCCTATGCTTGTTTGCGATCCGACATTCCTTACTTCGACGCCGAATGTGGATAACGAAAAGATAAAAAGACTTACAAAAAAACCGTACATACTCTTTTACTACTGCAACGGTATGCCGAAATCGCTCAAGGAGAAGATAATCGCCGACGCGCGGAAAAAAGGCTATGAGGTAATAGGCGGCGGTGAATATGATAAGCTGTATTCGGATATGTCGATAAGGCTTACGCCGTTTGAATGGGCAGAGCTGTTTAAAAGAGCGGAATATGTATACACCGGCACATTCCACGGCGTTATATTCTCGATAATCAACCGAAAGAACTTTATGGTGTATGCCTCGATAGAAAGCCGCGTAAAGAAGATCGCGGCGCTTCTGGATCAATTCGGCATAGGCAACAGGGACATCGCTTGCGACGGAGTGTTGCAGGAGAAAGCGCCGATAGATTACGATACTGTATATCAGCGGATCGACAAGCTTCGCGCCGACAGCGAGGAGTATCTGTATAAAGCGGTTATGGGCGATATTATCAAGGGAGAAAAAATCAATGATAAAGAGCAAAGCGGATCTGAAGTATTATCTTGAACGGGACAGGATCGCGTTATATAAAACCACAAAAAAGCCGCGGCTTGCCGGCGATGAGATATGGCAATATGAAATTCTCTTGAGAAAGACGGAGTATTTTCTCAATTGCAGAAAGGATCCCATCGGCAAGGCGATTGCCGTATGGTATCACTACAGGCTGAGAAAATTCGGAAGACGGCTCGGAGGCTTTCATGTATATCCGAACACATTCCGCGAGGGGCTGTCGATAGCGCACTGGGGGCCGGTAGTTGTC
>CAJONM010000058.1 GCA_905235885.1 uncultured Clostridia bacterium | reverse complement strand
TGCCGTATACGCCGAAAACGGCGATAAGGTCGACGCGCTCGCACAGTCGCGGCTTTTGAGGGTGCTTTTCGAGCATATGCCCAAAAATTCGATGATAAAAGCTGAAAATATATTATAAGCTTGACAAAATCCGCATTTTTTGTTATATTATAGGTAACAGAAAATCACAGGAGGATTTTGTTATGAGAAAGAGTATTATTTCCCTTGTCATAGCGGTATCGGCAATTCTTTGCGGATGCTCATTTTCCGCTGAGCCGACGGCTACCGTTCAGCCGATTGCGCAGCTCGATCCCGTTCTGACGATATATGACGATTACGCATTGCTTGACGGACATACATGGTATCAAAGCCCCGACGGCTCGTATTCGATACAAATACCGGAAAACAGTGAAATAAACGATACCGATCCCTCAAATGTGGCGATAAGCATTGCCGGAACATTTGCCGATCCCGACAGCATCAGCATAACTAAAAATGATGTGCCAGTAGCGATAGATACAACCGCTGCACTTCTGGAACTGCTAAAGGATGATAATTCCATCGACATCACCGGCTTTTTCGTGCTTAACAAAAACGGCGGCTATGCAGGCTATAAGTACACATACACCGCTATGGACGATCCGCAGCTGAAGGGCATAAAGAGCGTTGTATTCTCCGGCGACGGCACCGCATATGAGATCAACGCCACGATATATAACGGCGGAGATGAAGCAAATGTCAGCTTCATAAACACGATCGTCGATACATTCGTAAATCATATGTAACTATTAAAGGGGCTTTAAAAACAGAGTTTTTTAAAGCCCCTTCTGTTTGGGGGTAGGAAAAAAAGAGTCAGAACGGACAAACGGGATCAAAGCGAAGCTTTGAGGACCCGACAGTGTACCGGTGTACTCCGAGCGGTCCCGTTTGTTCGTAGCAAAAAGGAATACCTTTTTGCGGTCTGGACTTTTTTACACCCCTTTTTTTGTCACAAAATCTTATGAAACCGAATATCATACTCAAAAGGAGCGTGATATTATGTGCGGTATATGCGGATTTGTGAGCTATGAAAATAATTATATAAAAACGAAACAGCGCAGCGCGGCACTTGCTAAGGATATGGCAGATACACTGCAAAACAGAGGTCCCGACGATGCAGGGCTTTGGGTCGGAGAGCACGCGGTATTTGCCCACCGCCGTCTGGCTGTAATAGACCCTGAGCGCGGCAAGCAGCCGATGAAGCGGATATCAGAGGGATATGAATTTATAATTGCGTACAACGGCGAGCTTTATAACTCCGCCGAGCTGAGGTCGGAGCTTAGCGGCTACGGCTATGAATTTCAGACAAACTCAGACACCGAAGTGCTGCTTTATGCATACATACACTACGGTGCGGACTGCGCTGATCGTCTTAACGGGATCTTTGCGTTCGCCGTATACGATTCTATGCGGCAGCGCGTCATGCTGTGCCGCGACAGGTTTGGCGTAAAACCGTTGTTTTATTGCGATACGGGGAAAGAATTGATATTTGCCTCCGAGATAAAGGCATTGTTTGAGCATCCCGATATTGAACCGACGCTTGATTGTGAGGGACTGTGTGAGATATTTGCGATAAGTCCGGCACGGACGGCAGGCTGCGGCGTTTTTAAGGGCATACGCGAGTTGAAAGGCGGCGAAATGATGCTTATAAGCCGCAGAGGGATAAACACGCATAAATACTGGCAGCTTAAGAGCGGTGAGCATACCGACAGCTATGAGGATACGATAGAGAAAACAAGATCTCTTGTTACGGATGCCATAAGGCGACAGCTCATATCGGATGTACCGATCGCCACATTTCTCTCCGGCGGACTTGATTCAAGCTTTATAACGGCTTGCACCGCGATCGAATTTAAGAAGGACGGCAAGCAGCTTTCCACATATTCGTTTGATTATGAGGGCAACGACAAATATTTTAAAGCGTCGGCTTTCCAGCCCGACAGCGACAGCCGGTGGGTGCCGAGAATGGTCGAGGAGTTCGGCACGCATCATAAAAATCTCGTCTGCCCCAACTCCGCGCTTACCGGGCTTTTGAGCGAGGCGGCGCTGTCAAAGGATCTGCCGGGAATGGCGGACTGCGACTCATCGCTTCTGTATTTCTGTCGAGAGGTAAAGAAAAATCATACCGTTGTTCTTTCCGGCGAATGCTCGGATGAAACATTCGGCGGTTATCCATGGTTTAGGGACACTAAAGCTTTTGAAACATCCGCATTCCCGTGGTGCTACGATCTTTCTATGCGAAAGGATGTTCTGTCAGAGGAGCTTGAAAAAAAGCTCGACCTTGACCGGTACTCATATATGAGATATGAGCAGTCGATACGCGAAACACCCGAATATTTAGGGGACACTAAAGAAGAAAAGCGCAGACGGGAAATATCGTGGCTGAATATAAATTGGTTTATGACAAATTTGCTTGACCGGAAGGACAGAATGAGCATGGCATCGGGGCTTGAGGTAAGAGTGCCGCTGTGCGACCACAGGCTCGTCGAATATGTATGGAATATACCATGGGAGATGAAAAACAAAAACAACATCTCTAAAAATGTTCTCCGCCAGGCTGCCGAGGGTATATTGCCCGAGGATGTGCGGATGCGCAAAAAAAGCCCGTACCCGAAAACGCACAATCCGTTCTATGAATCGGCAGTAAAGAAAATGCTTTCGGATATTACAAACGATCCGTCATCGCCGCTGCTTGAGCTGTGCGACAGAGATAAGCTTTCGGATATTATAAACGGCAGCTTCGATTACGGCAAGCCGTTCTTCGGGCAGCTTATGGCAGGGCCGCAGTTTATAGGCTTTTTGGTGCAGGTCAACACGATACTTGATAAATACAATGTAAAAATAGAGGTGTGAAAACGCAGTTTTCACACCTCTCAGCGTGTAGACAAACTTGTCTACACGCTGGCAGAGTGCCGAAAATCGAGGCAGATTTTGCGAAAATGAACTCGTCGGCGTACGG
>CAJONM010000057.1 GCA_905235885.1 uncultured Clostridia bacterium | reverse complement strand
GATTTTACTCACTTCTATATATCTGAAGTTTGAAAGAAAATCGTTCAGGTTGTGCGTTTGCCGCAAGCAAGTCTGTACTTTGTGTACGCGAGCTTGCAAAAGCGTGCAAGATGGGCGATTTTACTCAAACTTCCACTATCCAGCCTTCCGGGGCTTCTATGGTTCCCATCTGTATGCCCGTAAGCGTCTCGCGGAGCTTGGTGATCGTCGGCCCCATCTTCTCCATACCGCTCGGGAAGCATATCTCCTTGCCGTGATCGTATATCTTGCCGACGGGCGAAATAACTGCCGCCGTACCGCAAAGTCCGCATTCGGCAAAATCCTTCACCTCGTCAAATAACACCTCGCGCTCCTCGACCTCAAGACCGAGATACTTCTGCGCGACATACATAAGCGACCGTCTTGTAACGGACGGAAGTATGCTGGGTGATTTTGGCGTTACTACCTTATTATCCTTTGTGACAAACAGGAAGTTTGCGCCGCCCGTTTCCTCTACCTTGGTGCGCGTCTGCGGATCTAAGTACATATTCTCGTCAAATCCCTTGTTATGGGCGTCAACGATGGCGTGCAGGCTCATTGCATAGTTAAGTCCTGCCTTTATATGCCCCGTTCCGTGCGGCGCGGCGCGATCGAAATCGGAAACTCTAATCGTTATCGGCTTTGCACCGCCCTTAAAATACGGGCCGACGGGCGTTGTAAATACTCTGTACTGGAACTCCGTCGCCGGCTTAACGCCTATAACGGGGTTTATGCCGAACATATACGGTCTTATATAAAGCGTGGCGCCGGTGCCGTAGGGCGGAACATACGCCTCGTTTGCCTTGACCACCTGCTTTATCGAATCGACAAATCTATCTTTTGGAAATACCGGCATCTCCATGCGCGCGGCGGAATTGGCGAAGCGTTCCGCGTTAAGGTCGGGGCGGAAGGTCACTATTCTGCCGTCCGCGGTCGTATACGCCTTGATCCCCTCAAAGATCGTCTGCGCATACTGCAATACACACGCGCATTCGCTCATGGTGATCGTCGCGTCCTCCGTCAGCACGCCGTCATCCCATGCGCCGTCCTTATATGTGGAAACATATCTCTTGTCCGTCTGTACATATCCGAATCCGAGATTGCTCCAATCTATATTCTTTTTTTCCATAGCAAAATATGCCTCCTATCCGAATAAACTGTATTCATCACACCTTAGTATATCACAAACCGACATCATTTGTAAATAGTTTATAAAAAAATTTCCCAAATCTTTTTGTATCGGTTTAAACGGCGTCTGTTTGTGGTATATATAGATAAAGGGGGATATTATCTCCGAAAAGCAAGGAGGCTGAGATTTATGAAGTTTAATATCATCGCAAGGAAATACGACTTACAGGAAAATGTTCGTGAGTATGTCATTAAAAAACTCGGCAAGCTTGATAAATTCTTCAAGGACGAGCCGTCGACAAGAGTTGTGATAGGCAATGTCAAGGACAACAGCTATGTTGAGGCGCAGATAAATGCCGGCGGAATGATATACAGAGCAGAGGTGGAGGATAAAGAGGTCCTCGCGGCGGTTGACAGGATCGTAGATGTCATAGAGCGCCAGATACGCAAAAACAAGACCCGTCTGGCAAAGAGAATAAAATCCGGCTCAATAGACGATAACCGGCTCATCTCCGGCGCAAGCTTTGTCGATGAAGAGGACAGCAGTGAATTTGAGATCGTAAAGAGAAAGAGATTTGCCGTTAAGCCCATGCTGCCTGAGGAGGCGATACTTCAGATGAAGCTGTTGGGGCATGACTTCTTCGTATTCAAGAACACACAGACTTCGGAGATGAATGTTGTATATGAGCGCAAGGACGGAAAATACGCGCTTATCGAATCTATCGAATAATATTGTATGCGACTTTGTCGTTTATATATACTTTTTCCTACTTTGAAAGAGGGGTTGCCATATAGCAATCCCTCTTTACTTATCTAATATATCTCTTGCATACTCCTCCGCCGCGGTACCGCCGCCGACTATCCGCGCAAGCTCGGCAACGCGCCCATCGTGATCGAGGGCTATGAGCTTTGTGCTGGCAAGCTCGCCGTCAATATCCTTTTCAATGAGGAAATGGTTGTCCGCCGCACCGGCGATCTGCGGAAGATGCGTTATACATATGACCTGCTTGCCCGACCCGATCATTTTCAGCTTGTCGGCGATCCTCTGCGCCGCGCTTCCGGAAACGCCGGTATCTATCTCGTCAAATATCATCGTGCCGACGCCGTCGGACTCGGCAAGTATGGATTTTATCGCAAGCATAACTCTTGACAGCTCGCCGCCTGACGCGATCTTAACGAGCGGCTTCAGCTCCTCGCCGGGGTTTGTCGCTATCACAAATTCCACTTCATCCGCGCCGTTTGACGCATATTTCTTAGGCGATATTCGTATTGAAAACCGCGCCCTTTCCATATTAAGCTCACCAAGAGCCTTTTCTATCTCGCGCTCAAGCGTGTGCGCCGCCGCTGTTCGCCTTTCGGTAAGCCGCTGTGCCGCGTCTTTTAATTCGTCCTTGACCGCGGCAAGCTCCTTTTTAAGCCCCTCGGCGCGTTCATCTCCGGCATTTAGCGCGGCAAGCTCTTGCTTTGCGTTTTCGCAAAAAGCGTTTATTTCATCTATTGAGCTGCCGTATTTGCGTTTGAGGCGGTTTATGAGGTCTATCCTGTCGGTGACATCCGCCATTGCTCGCTCATCAAGCTCTACGCTTTCCCCGAACGCCCGTATTTCTCCTGCCGCATCCTCGATCGCATACATTGCCGACGACAGCTCCTCAAGTATCGCCGCCGGCTCGTGACTTATGCGCGCTATCTCTCTTACCGCCTCTACCGCCTCGCTTAGCATATCGTATGCGGATACGCCGTTATCGGAGCCGTACAGCTTCATATACGCAAGTGCCGCATTTTCGTTTATCGTCTCGGCGTTTTCCAATATCCTCTGCTGCGCCTCAAGCTCCTCATCCTCGCCCGATATGAGCGCGGCGGCTGTTATCTCGTTTACCTGATACGACAAAATATCCGTTTTCCTCAGCCGCTCCTGCTCGGATGCTGTAAGCGATCTTATTTCCGCTAAAATGCTCCGCGCACGCGAATAAAGCGCGCCGTATTCCTCCGAAAGCTTTGCCGTATCGGCGTAGCTGTCGAGAAACTCTATATGCCTTGACGGGTCCAGCAGTGCCTGATTATCATGCTGACCGTGGATATTTATAAGCATATGGGCAATATCGCGAAGCATATTAAGCGGAACCAATGTACCGTTTATACGCGCGCTGCTTTTGCCCTCGCGCGTTATGCGGCGCGTTATGATCGCGCTCCCGTCCTCGGCATCTATATCATTGTCCGCAAGTGCGCGCCTGACGCTGTCGGTCATGGAAAACACCGCCTGCACCTGGGCAAACTCCGCGCCTGTGCGTATCAGCTCCTTGCTCGCGCGGCTGCCGAGTATGAGGTTTATGGAATCTATGATTATCGACTTCCCCGCGCCCGTTTCTCCCGTAAGCACGCTCATGCCGCCGGAAAGAGAGACATCAAGCCTGTCTATCACGGCAACATTGCGAATAGTCAATTGTTCGAGCATTTCATATCACTCCGTTATAATTTGTTTATAAATGTATTATAAAAGCTCCTTTTCCCGACTCGTATCAGTTCAAACCGATAATCGGATCTTGTGACGGTCACCTTGTCCGCTGAATTTATAAATCGTTTCCTTTCGCCATCGGCGGTTATCATGGCACAATTGTCTTTATAATCCTTCCCCAGCCGCAGCGTAAGCGAATTTTCGGCTGACAGCACCGCGCTGCGCACCGAAAGCATATGCGCGCAAATGGGCGTTGCGATATAAAGGCTCATGCTCGGATCGGCGACCGGTCCGCCGGCGGATATGGAATAGCCTGTCGAGCCCGTAGGCGTCGCGATTATAAGCCCGTCGCCGACATAGTGGTTTACAAGCTCGCCGTCCGTATACAAGTCAATGCTTATAAGCCGCATATCGGCGGTCTTTGATATTACGAGATCATTTAACGCGTGATATGCCGCAGGCTCGTCGTTTACCGATATTTTCAGGAGCATCCTGTTATCCGTCACATAATCGCCCGAAAGCAGCTTGTCTATTGCAGCCGCCATATCGTCCGGCTCGACCTCGGTAAGAAATCCGACCTTACCCAGATTGATGCCCAGTGCCGGGACGCGGTTCTCGGCGCATTTTGACGCGACGCGCAAAAGAGTTCCGTCGCCGCCTATAACGATCGCGACATCCACCGTTTCCCACAGCTTTTCATACGGAACATATGTAATATCCAAATTATCGGCAACACCGCTGTCATCGCTCATGTATACCTCCGCCCTGCCCTGCAGCAGAGCAGCCGCGCGTAATGCCGTAGCACGACCTGCATCCTTTGTTTCGTTTGTAACAACAGCAATTTTCATGGCGTCCTCCCATCATATACAAGCAATAAACCAATTATACACCATTTATTTATCATTTGCAAGCATTTGAATAAAATTCTGTATAAAACCGCCTGCTTAGCATCAGGTCCGCCAGCGGATATTTTTTTAAAAAATTCTTCTTTTTCTATTGCAATAATTGTTATTTTTTTGTATAATATAATCGACTGAATACTAAATTGACACAACAAAAAATTTTTTTCGGATATGGTGTATGTTATGGATAAAAAGCAAACTTCTTTCGATAAATATGTCTCGCCCCTTACCGCGTGGGCGCTTGTACTGGGAACAGGCATAGGATGGGGCTCGCTTGTCGTTACGAGCAACAACTATCTTTCGCACGCCGGACCGTTGGGCAGTGCACTGGGCATATTGATAGGTGCCGTCATCATGATTGCGGTCGCAAGAAATTATGCGTATTTGATAGGTCATTTCCCCTCCGCCGGCGGTGCATATACATATGCCAAAAAGGTATTCGGATACGATCAGGGCTTTTTGACCGCATGGTTCCTTGCCCTGACATATATTTCCATGTTCTGGGCGAACGCGACCTCGCTGCCGTTGTTTGCCAGATACTTTTTAGGTGATATTTTCAGGTTCGGATATATCTATTCAATATTCGGATATGATATATACATAGGCGAGGTAATGCTGACGATCGCGGCAGTGATGATATTTTCGCTTTTGTGTATGAATTTCAAAAAGCTGCTTGCGTGGACGGTATCGGCTATGGCGATATTCCTGACGCTGTGCATATCCATATGCTTTGTCGTGGCGATCATAAAGCATGGCGGAGCGTCATACAGCTTCCATCCGCTGTTTACGGAAAACGGCAGCGCCCTGTCGCAGGTAGTGCGGATAGCGTGCATATCGCCATGGGCGTTCATCGGCTTTGAAAACATTTCGCACAGCTCTGAGGAATTTACTTTTTCAGAAAAGAAGACGCTTAAAATACTCATTTTGGCGGTGTTGACGCTGACGGCGCTGTATGTGTTCATAACGCTGCTTTCGGTTACGGCATATCCTGACCGATACGACAGCTGGTTCGAGTACATACGGGATATAGACAATCTCAGCGGAATAGAAGGGCTTCCCGTTTTCTATGCGGCACACTATTATATGGGCGATGCAGGAGTATGGATGCTTATACTCACGCTCCTCGCCCTGATAATAACGAGCCTTATAGGAAATCTGACAGCTCTGAGCAGACTCAATTACGCGCTTGCCAAGGACGATATACTTCCGAAAGCATTTGCCGCGCTCAACAGCAAAAGCATTCCATGGAAGGCGGTCCTTCTGGTCGGCGGCATATCGGTATTTGTTCCGTTTTTGGGGAGAACGACGATAGGCTGTATAGTTGATGTCACGACGATCGGCGCAACGATAATTTACGGTTTTGTATCGGCAGCGGCAATAAAAATGGCGAAAAAGACAAATGACAGAAGCGTGATATGTACGGGTATTGTGGGCTTGGTAATGATGATCGCATTCGGTCTTTACCTGCTCATTCCGGAGCTTTTTACAGACGGTTCTATCGCGAAGGAAACATATTTCCTGTTTACCACATGGGCGATACTCGGATTTATCTTCTTCAGATATATCCTTAAAAAGGATTACGAGCAGCGGTTTGGTCGATCGATCGTTGTATGGATAGCCGTGCTGTCGCTGATACTGTTTACATCGCTTGTATGGTTGAGCAAATCAACGATGTCGATGACAAACGAGGCAATGGAAAGCGTTAAAACATATTATGACTCTCTTATCGACACCGCAAGTCTGAAAGCGTCTATGGATACATATATGAATCAGAAAATGCTTGAGCTTCGCAATGCGAATTTCAGAAGCATTCTCATGGTTACGGTATTTTTCGCGATCTCGATATTTGTTTTGCTCAATAACTACACACTGATGAAAACAAGAATGCTCAAGGGCGAGCAAGAACTCTTGCGAGTAAAGAATATAGCCAACGCCGATCCGCTTACGGGCGTAAAGAGCAAGCACGCGTTCGCGGAAAGCGAGAGACTTATAAACGAGGAAATCCGGGCTGGACTGATAAACGAGTTTGCGGTCGTGATATGTGATGTCAACGGACTGAAACATATAAACGACACATTGGGACATAAAGCCGGCGATGAATATATCCGTTCGGCATCGAATATCATCTGTAAGCACTTTGCCAACAGTCCCGTATATAGGATAGGCGGAGACGAATTTGCAGTCATACTGACGGGAAATGATTATCTCAAGCGCCATGAGAAGGTAGATGATATAAACCGTATTGTCGAGGATGCGATAGAGACCGGAGATGTAGTATTTTCGATAGGCATATCCGACTATGTACCGCGTAAGGATGACAACATATACACCGTATTGGAACGCGCGGACGCGCTGATGTACAACAGGAAAAAGCAGCTCAAGCAAATGGGCGCGGTGACGCGATAAAACGAATAAAAGTAACCGGAGCTGCCCGTTTGGGCAGCTCCGGCAGACTGTCGACAAATCGGTCAGACCGCGCAAAAAAAGCTTGCCCCTTTTAGGGGAAATGTCAGGCAGAGCCTGACAAAGGGGTTGG
>CAJONM010000056.1 GCA_905235885.1 uncultured Clostridia bacterium | reverse complement strand
GTAAACAGCCGCAACCGCGTATTTGTCGAGGATGGTTCCGGAATACGCACAGAGGCGTACGATCCGTCAAAGCTTGAGGATCCGCATCTGATAATATACGCGCCCGTTCGCGTTTTAGGCAATAAAACGATAGTTACAAACGGGGATCAGACTGATACGATATATGATCTTATGAATCAGCAGCTTACATTTGAGCAGGCTCTCAGGACCCGTGAATTTGAGGATGATGCGCCCAACTACACGCCTCGCATATCAGGCATAGTAAAAACGACCGATAACGGAAGCTTCAATTATGCAATGTCGATACTAAAGAGCGACAACGGTGATCCGTCCTCGTGCCTGAGATACACATTCACATATAACGATCCAAAGCCGGGCGACGGACGGTTTATACATACATATACCGGAGACGGGTCTCCCCTTCCTTCATTTGAAGGTGAGCCGAAACTCGTAAATATTGACGGTGATATCGATACATTTACGGATAATCTCTGGAACGCGCTCAATCAGGATAACAAAGTGTCACTGTTTGTAAGATTTATCGATCTGGAAACAGGCAAATATGAAACAAAAATTATAAATAAAAACCGATAAGGAGATATACAAATGAAAGAAATGCAACTCAAATACGGATGTAATCCAAACCAAAAACCGTCACGCGTATATATGGCAGACGGAAGCGAGCTTCCGATCGAGATACTGAGCGGCAGACCCGGATATATAAATTTATTGGATGCGCTCAACGGCTGGCAGCTTGTAAAGGAGCTTAAAAAAGCAACGGGACTTCCGGCGGCTACATCGTTCAAGCATGTATCGCCTGCCGGCGCGGCGGTCGGTGTAGAGCTTTCCGATACGCTCAAGAAGATATATTTTGTCGATGATGTGTCCCTCTCTCCCCTTGCCTGTGCATACGCAAGGGCAAGAGGCGCGGACAGAATGTCATCATTCGGCGATTTCATTTCACTGTCTGACGAGTGCGACAAGGCAACGGCTTTGCTTATCAAAAAGGAGGTATCAGACGGCGTGATCGCTCCCGGCTATTCGGATGAAGCTCTTGAAATACTCAAATCAAAGAAGAACGGGAATTATTGCATACTCAAGATAGATCCGAGCTACACTCCGGATCCCGTAGAATGCAAGCAGGTGTTCGGCATCACATTTGAGCAAGGAAGAAATGAGCTTGATGTTAATGAAGCGATCCTTTCAAATATCGTTACGAACAATAAGGACCTTCCCGATTCGGCAAAGCGTGATCTTATGATCTCGCTTATAACACTTAAATACACACAATCAAACAGCGTATGCTATGCCAAAGACGGTCAGGCTATCGGCATAGGAGCCGGTCAGCAGTCGCGTATACACTGCACGCGTCTTGCCGGAAACAAGGCGGATATATGGTGGCTCCGTCAAAGTCCGCAGGTCTTGGGACTTCAATTTGTAGACGGCATACGCCGCGCCGATCGCGATAATACGATAGATGTATATATATCAGATGAATATGAGGATGTTTTAAGGGACGGCACATGGCAAAAGCTGTTTAAGGTAAAGCCTGAAGTATTTACGCGTGAGCAGCAGAAGGAATGGCTTGCAAAAAATACCGATGTGGCATTGGGTTCGGACGCGTTCTTCCCGTTTGGAGATAATATAGAACGCGCATATAAATCAGGCGTTAAATACATAGCCCAGCCGGGCGGCTCGGTGCGCGATGATAATGTAATTGCCACCAGTGACAAATACAATATGACGATGAGTTTTACCGGCATAAGGTTATTCCATCACTGATTTGGGAGAATTGCAATTGTGAAAATATTAGTAGTCGGAGGCGGCGGACGAGAGCATACTATCGTATGGAAGATCGCACAATCGCCGCTCGTTGAAAAGATATTCTGCGCTCCCGGCAACGGAGGGATCTCGCAGCTTGCCGAGTGCGTAGACATAAGCGCAACCGACATAGACAAAATGGTGCGGTTCGCAAAGGACAATTCGATAGATCTTGTTATGGTAGCGCCCGATGATCCGCTTGTGCTTGGCATGGTCGATGCTATGGAAAAGGAAGGTATTCGCGCATTCGGACCGCGTGCTAATGCGGCAATTATAGAGGGAAGCAAGGTTTTTTCAAAGGAATTAATGAAAAAATATAACATTCCCACTGCTGCATATGAGGTCTTTTCCGGGTCAGCCGCGGCTATAGAATACATAAAATCGAAAAATAGCTATCCTGCCGTTATAAAGGCGGAAGGGCTTGCCTTGGGTAAGGGCGTGATAATAGCGCAAAACGAAGCTGAAGCCGTTTCGGGTATACGCGAGATAATGGACGATAAGAAATTCGGTGAAAGCGGTAACAGAGTCGTCATAGAGGAATTTCTTACGGGTCCTGAGGTCTCTGTTTTAGCTTTTACGGATGGAAAAACAGTAAAGCCTATGGTAAGCGCCCAGGATCATAAAAGAGCATATGACGGAGATAGAGGACTCAATACAGGCGGTATGGGCACATTTTCACCATCAAGGCTATATGATAACGATAAGGCAAAGGAATGTATGGATAATATATTCCTGCCCACTATAAGAGCAATGGCGGCCGAGGGCAGACCGTTTAAGGGTGTTCTGTATTTCGGGCTTATGATGACAAAGAGCGGCGTGAAGGTGATCGAATATAATTGCCGTTTCGGCGATCCTGAAACGCAGGTGGTTTTGCCGAGGCTTAAAACGGATCTTGTCCGTATTATGGACGCAATAATCGATGAGCGTCTTGACAAAATTGAAATAGAATGGTCGGACAACGCCGCTGTATGCGTTGTCATGGCGTCGGGCGGCTATCCCGTATCATACGAAAAGGGATTTGAAATAACAGGCATAGAAGATGCCAACGCGATGGATAATGTTATCGTATTCCATGCAGGGACAAAGCTCTCCGGTGGCAAATTCATAAATGCAGGCGGACGCGTGCTTGGTGTCACTGCTGTTCAGGATGATCTTGATAAGGCGATAGCAAAAGCATACGAGGCAGTCGCCAAAATTTCATGGAAAGACGAATTTCATCGAAACGATATAGGAATAAAAAAATATTAAGGAGCAGCTATGCGTAAAGATTATATTTCATGGGATGAATATTTTATGGGTATCGCGCTTCTGAGCGCGATGCGCTCCAAGGATGACAATTCACAAGTAGGAGCGTGTATTGTAGACAGCGATAACAAAATACTTTCATTGGGCTACAACGGTATGCCGACGGGCTGCGACGATAGTATTATGCCGTGGCGCAGAAACGGTGCGCCGCTTGACACGAAATATATGTATGTCTGTCATGCCGAACTGAACGCTATATTAAACAGCTCCGCATCATCGTTAAAGGGTGCAAGGATATATACCACCCTCTTCCCCTGCAACGAATGCACCAAAGCTATCATTCAAAGCGGCATTGGTGAAATTATTTACTACAGCGACAAATATGACGGCACCGATTCCGTTTCGGCTGCAAAGAAAATGCTTGATATTGTAGGTATTAAATATAGACCTTATGAAATGTCAGGCAGAGATATCGAAATGAAGGTGTGAGAAAGGATTTGTTATAATGGATCTGAAAGAAAACATTGTAGGTACAAAAGATATATTTGACGGATTTCTCTTTAAGATAATGGTGCATGACATCGTTCTGCCCGACGGTACGCGCGGAAACCGTGAAATAGTCAAGCATAACGGCGGCGTAGGCATAATTGCCGTAACGCCGGAGCGTGATGTATTCATGGTAACGCAATACCGTATAGCAGCCGATGAAATACTCCTTGAGATCCCTGCCGGCAGACTTGAAAAGGATGAAAACCCATATAATGCCGCAAAGCGTGAGCTTGAGGAAGAGACGGGGTATCGGGCAAAGGAGCTTATTCCGCTCGGTGAATACTATGCCACTCCGGGATATTGTACCGAAAAGCTGATGATATACCTTGCAACCGAGTTCGAGTTCAAGGGACAGCATCTGGATGAGGGCGAATTTTTGAATGTATCAAAAATCCCGCTTGATGATCTTTATGAGATGGTAATGCAAAATAAAATACACGACTGCAAAACTGCAATCGCGGTATTAAAGGCAAAAGCAATATTGGGATAAACAAGGGCGATATACTCGCCCTTGTTACAGACTGTCGACAAATCGGTCAGACCGCGCAAAAAAAGCTTGCCCCTTTTAGGGGAAATGTCAGGCAGAGCCTGACAAAGGGGTTGG
>CAJONM010000055.1 GCA_905235885.1 uncultured Clostridia bacterium | reverse complement strand
TCAAGTCGCCGGATGTGGCTACCTTCGATCTCAAGCCGGAAATGTCGGCATATGAGGTATGCGACGCCGTTTGCGAGGCGATAGACAAGGATGTATACGATGTCATAATCCTCAACTACGCCAACTGCGATATGGTGGGTCATACGGGTGTTATGGAAGCGGCTGTAAAGGCTGTCGAAGCTGTCGATACCTGCGTTGGCAGAATGGTCGGGAAGATTTTGGAAAAGGGCGGAAAGGCGATAATCACCGCCGATCACGGCAATGCCGATTGCATGGTCGATCCTCAGTCCGACGAGCCGTTTACCGCGCACACAACAAATCCGGTACCTATGATCGTGATAGGTCAGGGCGATGTTAAGCTTGAAGAAGGCAAGCTGTGCGACCTGTGTCCTACAATGCTGGATATGATGGGAATTGATCAGCCTTTGGAAATGACGGGAAAATCACTTATAGTCAAATAAAAAAAGGAGAATGCTATGAAAAAATTGTTTGCATTTCTTTGCGCCGCGGCTATGATAGTATCCGTATCGGCGTGCAAAGACAAAAAATCAGAGCATGAGCTTGGTTCGGGCGCAAATATCGACCCCAACGCCGCACAGGGCAGCGAGCCGTATGTTGATCCGGATGTGGAGCTTGATGTAGATGTCAAGACTCTTGAAGCTCTCGTAGACGAGGCGGACAGCGAGTACAAATCATTTGAGATCGTACCGATCGAGTCGGCTGATTTCTTTGTGGGTAAAAAGCTGCACCTCGTATCATTCCTCAAGGATCATAATATGAGCTTCATATATGACTCAAACATCTTCACCACGATCTCTAAGGAAAAGCTCACGATAACCTATAATGACGAAAATGACAAACCCGTCGTTGCAATGAATAATATATACAAGCTTTCCGCACCGATGACGACACCGGGCGGCAACAAATATATTTATGCCGCGTTCGGCAGCCGCGCTCTGACAGAGGATATAAAGGACGACTATAATACGGACTGTATCGTTCAGATCAAGATGCGCGACGATGTAAATATGCAGGGCCACGATGCCGACACATATATTATGCTTATAGAATCGGCAGTCCCCGACCAATATGAAATATTTATGGTAGAGGAATGACAAAAATAACGGGCTGCCGAATCGGCAGCCCGTTATTTTTGTTGCTTTGCGGTCACAGCGGAATCAGGGGCAGCCTATACATTTACCCGGATTGCATCCGTTTTAAAGCCGTAGCCCTGCAGGCTGTAATCGGACACAAGCCGTATTTTTACGGTATTCCCCGATACGGTCACGGTTCTTCCCACAAGCTCCGTACCGCTGTATTTACCTATGAGGTTGTCCTGCCCGTCATATATATAAATATAATCGGCATCCGCCTCTGTTTCAGTTTCGGCGGAGAAGGTGACCGAGACGCTTTCGCATATGCCGTCATAGGTGTATACATATTCCTTATCTGTATCCTTTCCGTAATCATGCTCGGATTCGAGCACGGTATCGGAAAGTATTGTTTTGCCGCGATAAAGCTTTTTTTCCGTAGCGGACTGTATCGGCCGCATGCCGTCCCATATGAACAGCAGCGATGTATACTGCTTATCCTCTGCATCGAAGCGTATTTCAAATTCCGCCTCCGTATCTCCTGCTTTTATGTTTTGCATATCGCAGGCGATAAGCTTATTCCCGTCATATACGGCATAATATACCGTAAACGGGATATGAGTATAATCGAGCAAAAGCTTGCCACCGGCACCGCCGTCCGTTCTGCTTGAAATAAATTTGTGTATCGAATACTCCTCATCGCATTCCTCAAACTGCGCTATAAGCACAAGATCCTCCGCCGGCTCCTCATTTATCGTTTCGTATAAAATACCGTTTCCGTCATACCAGCCAAGAAGCCTGTAGCCGTCCTTTGCATAGTGGTATGAATTGAACTCCTTATATGATATAATATCTATTATCTCAGTGCCGTCACAGAGAACCACCGTATGCTCCTTGAGATTTCCGAATACCGTTTTCGCATCATTATTCCCGTATGAAGCCTCCTCGCTTGAGGTCTCGGCAACGGCATAAATACCGTACATCGTCATTTTGTCCTCAAGCTCCATATACTCCTCCGGCACAGGAAACTCAAATTCCTTTTCTTCGCCCGCACCTATATTACCGCAGCTGAGCGTGTCGAGCCTTGTATCGATATCTGCCGGATCGCTTATATAAACGGTCACATCCGAAAGCCTTGTATATCCTTCATTTGAAACAGTTCCTTTAATAACCGCAGTGCCGCCTGTGCGCTCCGCCCGCACATCGGACACAACCGCATCGCCCAAGCCGTATACAAGCTTTGATGTGTTATTGGTCAGATCAGTTTCAAGGCTGTCTATTGTTGCTTCAAGGGTTATTTCGGTCATTGCTATAGTTTTTGGTAGCTTGTAATATATCACACACTCTGCTCTCTCACCCTCCGCGGTGTTTACCGCCACGGCTTGCGTATCAAGTACCGTGCCTGCCTTATTGAGGATATTCAAGGTCACATTTTCTACGGTTTTATTTCCGTAATTCACAATATCAAAGCCTATTTTCATATTACCGTTCGGCATAACGCTGTCGGTATCATAATATACATTTTCCAGAGCTATATCGTAAATATCCGTATCGCCCGTAACTACCATATGCGCGTCCGTGTATTCGGCGTCCGCGACATCAACAAGGTTTATCGCATA
>CAJONM010000054.1 GCA_905235885.1 uncultured Clostridia bacterium | reverse complement strand
GATGCGCCAGCATATGATCCGCGCCAAAGAGCGCGGCAATGAGGATCAGGCACATCAGTGCTTTTAATCTTTTCATTACCTTATAAACCCTCGCATGATCTCAAAAAACTGCTGCGGCGTTACGGTGAAAATAAGCGTGTTTAGCGCGAACGCCGCGTTTACCAATACGCAGCGGATAACGAATACCGCTTTATTCATTTTCCTGTCAACGCGCGTGAGTCCGAACAGGTTTTCAAGTCCCAGACACAGTCCGTTATACACGCCGCCTATGATATACGGCAGCGTAAAGCCGTGCCACATCTCCATAACGAACATCGTCGCAAAGCCGACCGCCGCCGACATAAATCTGCCAAGCTTCTTTCCGTTCAGAACGACAAATATATGCTCGCGCACCCAGTCGGACAATGTTATATGCCAGTTCCGCCAAAACATCGTAAACGATGCCGCCGACAGCGGCTTTCTGAAGTTTTCGGGAACGGTATAGCCCATTACCGAGCCTGCCGCTATCGCTATATCGCTGTAGCCGGACAGGTCAAGATAGACCGTAAGATAGCTCAGCGCTATTATGAGCAGACACCAATACCAATGCAGCTCCAGCGAAAGCACATGCTCAAACGCCGCCGACACAAACCACAGCACCACCATTTTCTTGAACATACCGCGTATAAATCTGCCGATATGGCGTATAAGAGTGTCAAGCTCAAGCGGCTTCGGAGCTGTGTACACGCGCAGCCAGTCGCGGTATCTGAATATCGGACCGGCTGTAAATACGGGGAAAAACAGTATATAGTTTGCGTATGTCAAAAACGGAATATCCATGCCGACATAATACACAAAATACAGCGCGTCTATCGCCTTGAGCATATGATATGCAATGCCGACAAACACGATAATCGTCGGAAGCTGCGGAAAAAATTCGTGCAACCGCCCGTAGAAAAACGGTATCGTGCATATAAGGCAGTATATCACAAACAGTGTCTTCCTGCCGCGCCGCGCAAAGGAAAGATGCGTTATCATGGCATATGTTATCAATACATAGCCGACGCTGAAGATAAGGAGCTGCCACGATATAACGCCTATGACCGCCGCCGATACAAAAACAAGCACTTTAGGTGACAGGTCGCGCTTAAATATCAGCCGCGTTACGGCGGAAAACGCTATGATCACCGCTATCGCCGCGAGCATGACCGCGAGCGTGTCGGTCTCAAGATACCACATTACAGCTTACTCTCCACTACCGCCGCTATTTCATTTACCGTATTCATCGGGTACAGCATAATATCCTTCTGAGTTATGGAAATATTGAAGGTCTGCTCGACAAACTGCACTATCTCGACCGCGCCGAAGCTGTCTACAAACCCCTCATTGAACAAATGGCACTCATCGTTGAAATCGGGATCGTCGCCTATCTCAAACCGTTCTCTTATAAATTCGCTTATCTGCTGTGATACTGACATGGTTTTAGTTCCTTTCGGTTATATATGTTTTTTTCAGGCTCTGCCTGTCTATCTTACCGCTTGGTGTATGCGGAAAGCTTTGCATTACTATTATTTTCTGCGGCGCCATATACGCCGGAATATGCTTTTTCAGCTCCGATATGAATTTCCTCGCGACTATCTCCGCGTCGGTTTCAAGGAAGAGATATATCTCCTCTCCGTCGGGATCGAATATCGCGCAGCAGTTTTTAACGCTCGCCTGAGCCGCTGCCGCCGCTTCTATATCGCCCAGCTCTATGCGGTTGCCGCGCAGCTTTATCTGACTGTCGGCGCGGCCCAGAAACATAATGTTCCCGTCCTCCGCCTCGTATACAAGATCGCCTGTGCGGTATATTATGTCGCGGTATTTATTATTCAGCGGATTTTGGATAAATGCCTGCTCCGTAGGCTCCGGCGCATTCCAATATCCCATCGCAACGCCGCTGCCGCCTATATAAAGCTCACCCTGCTCGCCCGTTTTGCAGGGCTTTCCGTCATCGTTTAATATTATCGCCTTCATATTCGCGCACGGCACTCCTATCGGCAGCGTCTGACAGATCTCGTATTTGCGGTCGACCACATAATACAGCACTATATCCGTCGATTCGGTAGGGCCGTACATATTTACGAATGTACATTCGGGATATGCCTCTATCCAACTGTTGAGCTGGCGTATCGGCATGACCTCGCCGGCGAACAATATAAGCCCAAGCGCGTCCGGCAGCTCCGCCTCCTCAAGCGCGCCCGAATTGGCTACGCTTATCATTACGGTAGGTACCCAGAATATTACCGAGATCCTCTCCTGCCGCATATAATCAAGCAGCATCTTCGGGTACATAAAAAGCTGTTCGGGTATTATTACCGTTCGGCAGCCCAGATACAGGGCAAGAAATATATCGAACACCGAATTGTCAAAATGGAATGCGCTCTGCATACCTATGACGCTTTGATGCGTAATATCAAATGTATCCGCAAGCCAGCCGACATAGTCTAAAACGGCTCTGTGCGATATCGTAACGCCCTTGGGCGTGCCGGTCGAGCCGCTTGTATACATTATATACGCCGCGTCAAGGTCGGATGCCGCGCCTATCGCGGCGTTGACGGCATCATCATCTCCGTCGCCATCCGCAAGACTGTCGTATATGAGTATCTTTACGCCTATTCCTGCGTCCGAGAGCCGACGGCTTCCCTCCGCATCGGTTATGACCGCGCTTGGGGACAGGTTGTCCGCCGTCGCCTTAAACCGCGCCATGGGAACGGCGTAATCCATAGGAACATATGGGCTTGAGGCGTACATACAGCCGATAAACGAAACGATGGATCCGATGCTTTTGGGAAGATATACCATTATCGGCTTCATTCTGCCCGTTTCCGTGCTTTTCATAAGATCTGCCGCAAGCCTGCGCGAGCTTGCCCGAAGCTCTTTAAAGCTTATATCACCCTGCGCGTCCGTAAACGCCGTATCGCCGCCGAATTTCTCCGCGGCGCGGTCTGCAAGCTCCGCCGCGCTTGTGTAGTGTCTTATCGTATCTATGACAATTAGCCCCTTTCCAATGACTTTCTGAGCGTTACTCTGTCGATCTTATCATTTGCCGTATGCGGAAATTTATCCAGCACGACAAGTCTTGACGGAAGCATATATTGAGGTATGTACCGCCTGAGCTCGTTGTTAAACCGTCTCAGCGTCAGCGGCTCGCAGCTTTCGACAAACAGCACTATCTGCTCCTTTTCCGCATCAAGCACCGCGCACGCGCCCTTAACGCCCTCGACCGCCATGGCGGCGCACTCTATCTCTCCAAGCTCTATACGGTTTCCCTTGACCTTGACCTGGTTATCCATTCTCCCGTCGTACATTATAAGCCCCTGATCGTTTATATGCGCAAGATCGCCCGTTCTGTATATCCTCTCCTCATAAAACGGATTTGACGGGTTTTGGATGAACGCCTTGCCGCTTATATCTGCTTTCGCCCAATAACCCAGCGATACTCCTGCGCCCATAACGCACAGCTCGCCCTGCTCGCCGTCCTTTACCGGTCTTCCGTCCGCGTCAAGTATTATTATCCGCATATTTTCGCAAGCCTTGCCTATCGGCAGCGGCTCGCTGTCGGCAAATTCGCCCTCTACGATATAGTATGTGCATACATCGCTTATCTCCGTAGGACCGTACAGATTGGCATATACCGCCGACGGATGGCTCCTGCGCCATATGTTCAGCTGCGCGTTCGGCATTACCTCGCCGCAGAACGCGATTGTCCTGAGCGTAGGCATCCGAACCTCGCCGAGTGCTCCCGAATTGGCGACATTTATCATCACCGTCGGCACCCAGAATATGACCGTTATTTTATTGTCGCGTATGAACTCCGGCAGCTTTGACGGGAACATGAACAGCTTTTCGGGAATAATGTTCATCTCCGCGCCCGTAAGGAGCATGGAATATATGTCAAATATCGAATTATCAAAGTAAAACGGCGCCTGATTTCCGAGCTTTGATGTATGGTCTATACCAAATGTGCGCCGTACCCACATCGCATAGTCGATAACGCCGCGATGCGGCACCGTAACACCCTTAGGCTCGCCCGTTGAGCCGCTTGTAAACATTATATATATCGGATCTGTATCTATCACCTTGCCTAAGGCCTTGTATACAGCCGCCTCGTCCGTATCGGTGCGGATCATATCGTCATAGAGCGATACGGTCATGGTTTTCGGTATGTTCATTTGCAAAACGCGCTCCAGCCCGTCCGCATCCGTTATTATATGACCTCTTCCGCCGAGCAGATCCACTATTTTCTGTATACGGCTCACCGGCATATCATAGGCTATCGGCACATATGGCTCTCCTGCATACATCGCGCCCATAAACGACACGATACATTTAATGCTTTTAGGCAGATATACCATTACCGGCGCCGGCATATATCCGCCGTCTGCCGCGGCTGTCAGCGCGGTACCCACCGCAAGCGACAGCTCTCTTAGCTTGCCGAAGGTACAGCTTCCGTATTCATCTGTAACGGCGGTTTTGCCGCCGAATTTCTCCGCGGTTTCGTCAAGCAGACGAACCGCGCTGTTAGGATATAT
>CAJONM010000053.1 GCA_905235885.1 uncultured Clostridia bacterium | reverse complement strand
TAATCCGACGCGGAGCTGTCGGCAGTCCGTAGCGGTGACTCGTGCTGCTCCATCCACATAAACGTGGAATTTACGGAGCTGTATATGTCATATTGCGTATATGCCGCTTGTGCGGTGCATATCGGTATAGTGACCGCGATTACCGTAAGTACAGATAAAAGTTTTTTCATATATATTCACCTTGATCTCAATTTACTATGCTTAGATTATAGCACGGCAGCTTTTTTTTGTCAATCTTATTATTTGCGGCGCGTTTGCTTGTTCTGCCTGTATATCCGATTGACAAATCAGGAAAGCGATGTTATAATATAGATGAAAACAGAAAGGGAATAACCAATTATGAGCACTAATATAAAGCAATCGATAAGATGCCCGAAATGTGAGAATATGTCCGATGTGACGGTATGGACATCAATAACCGTAAAGGACAGCCCCGATCTGAAGTCGGATCTGCTCGGCGGAAAGCTGAATATGTTCAGCTGCCCTTCGTGCGAGACACGGCGGCTCATGCCAAATCCGATGCTGTATCATGACGAGGAGCAAAAGCTCATGCTCCTGTTCTCGCCTGCGGACGATCCGATAAAAAAACAGCAGATGTATGACAAGCTAAAAACATCATCGCGAAAATCGGGCGAGCTTGAAGGCTTGGAGGGGTATAATCTGCGGTTCGTATCCGAATATAATGAGCTTCTTGAAAAAATACTGATATTTGATAACGGTTTTAGCGACAAGGCAATAGAGGTAATAAAGCTGATGATATTGTCGCAGGAGGTAGATAAGTCACAGCAGCGCGTATGTCGGTTTGGAAAGCTCGAAAACGGCGCATTAGAGTTTATGATATATGACTCCATTGAAAATATGACATATACATCATCCGTTCCGCTTGAAACATATAACACGATATATGCCGCGCTTATCGAGTCGGGAATGAAGCCGTACTCGTTCGATTGGGAGATCGTTGACGGCGCGTACGCGACAAGACTGCTTGACGGCTTCAACAATAAGTTCTAAGAGGTGTCCAATGGTTACGGCGAAAACGATAAATCTCGGAATAATAGGCGATCCTGTTGAGCATAGCTTCTCGCCCCGTATGCATAATTTCATATCGGAGCAGATGGGTGTCGATTATATTTACACCGCTTTTGAGGTATCGCCGAAAAATTTAAGCGGTGCCATAGACGGGATGCGCGCGCTCGGGATACGGGGAATAAATGTTACCGCGCCGCACAAAATAGAGGTAATGAAGTATCTTGACGAGATCTCGTCGCAGGCGCGGATCTTGGGCTCGGTAAATACGGTAGTGAACCGCGACGGAAGATTATGCGGATATAATACCGATGCGGACGGCTTTTACGCAGCCCTTGAAAATGCGAAAATAACAGTAAGGGGCAGCAGAATACTCGTTATCGGCGCAGGCGGAGTTGTTGCGCCCACCGTTATACGGCTGGCACAGGCGCAGCCGAAGGATATAACGATAATAAATCGCACAAGCTCAAAAGCTGTCGCGGTAGCGGATGCGGTATTTAAAGCGACAGGCATAAAGCCGTCCGTAGAAACAGACGGCGACTATGATATTGTGATAAACACCACCTCTGCCGGAATGGAGCCGCAGCTTGACGCGCTGCCGACAGACGCGATACCGCAGGTGCGAGATCTTGAGTTTATACACAGCGGTATGGCGATCGTTGATATGATATATAATCCTGCCCGTACGCGGTTTCTGAAAATCGCACAGGAAAGAGGGGCAAGGACGCTGAACGGGCTTGATATGCTTATTTATCAGGGCATAATAGCGTATGAGCTTTTTACGGATATAAAGCTGCCGACAAATATGGCGGAGAAGATAAGAAAAGAGGTTTTCGGAGTATGAACATCGTCCTGACAGGGTTTATGGCTTCGGGAAAAACAGCCATTTCAAAGGCAATATCACACAATTCCGAGTTTCAACGGATAGACACCGATGATATGATCGTGGACATGACGGGAAAATCCATAAACGACATATTTGCCGAATTTGGTGAGGATGAGTTCAGGCGAATAGAGCATAAAGCCGTCTGCAAAGTGTCTGCTCTTGACGGATATGTTATTGCGACAGGCGGCGGCGTTGTGCTTGATAAGGATAATATAAAGGAGCTTCGCAAGAACGGCGTTATAGTGAATTTGGCGCCCGATTTTGAGGTTATCGTATCGCGGCTTGCTAATGCACGAAGAACAAGACCTCTTTTGAAAAACAGCGATATTGAGGATGTAAAAAAGCGGTTTCTCGCGCGGCTGCCGTATTATGAGGATCGCGATATCGAGATAAGGATAGTAAAGGACAGATCGCCGCGGGAGTATGCGGAGGAGATCCTTACCAAATGCCGCGATCTTGCGCGGATGCGGGAGAAAAACGAATGAATGACAGATTTGAAATTGCCGTACCGACGCTGTTTGGGCTTGAGAAAATGGTATCGAAAGAGCTGTATCGGCTTGGCTATGACACAAAGAGAACAGAGGATGGCAGAGTTACCTTTGACGGCGATTATGATGCGGTCATGCGTACAAATTTATGGCTGCGCTGCGGAGAGCGTGTGCTTATAAAGGTCGGAGAATTTTCGGCGCAAACGGCGGATGAGCTGTACGAAGGCGTTAAGGCGATGGAATGGGAGCGGTTCATATCAAAAAATGCGGCGTTCCCCGTAAAGGGACATACGATCCGTTCCACGCTTGCAAGCGATAGGAATAGCCAGATAATCATAAAAAAGGCGATAGCTGACAGATTGGGCGATAAATATAAAATATTACGGCTTCCCGAAACGGGCGCATCATATCAGGTGCAATTTACCATTATAAATAATACAGCAACGCTTATGATAGACACAAGCGGCGCGGCGCTTCATAAGCGCGGCTACCGCGTCCGTTCCAATCTTGCGCCTGTTCGCGAAACGATAGCAGCGGCGATGGTGATGATAAGCTATTGGAAATTCGAGGAGCCGCTTTGGGATCCGTTTTGCGGCAGCGGCACAATACCCATAGAGGCCGCAATGTTTAAACGGAATATCGCGCCGGGACTCAACCGCAGATTTGCGTTTGAGGAATTTGATCAGATAAGCGGAAAAGACCTGCAAGACTTAAAGGATGAGGCGCGCCAAGAGGAGCATAGAGACATTTCGCTTGACATAACAGCTACCGATATAGATAAGGCGGCTGTAGAGCTTACAAAATGCAACGCGGATAAAGCAGGGGTAGGAGAGCTGATAAATGTCGGATGCGCCGACGCGCGGAGCATAGCAACGGACAAACCATGCGGAAGTATTATAGCAAATCCGCCGTACGGGGAGAGACTGAGCGATTTTGACGCGTGTCGTGAGCTATATCACGATATAGGCAGACAGTTTAAAAAGCTGGACAGATGGTCGTATTACATACTGACATCTCATGAAGGCTTTGAAAGCGATTTCGGAGCAAAGGCGGACAGATCAAGGAAAATATATAACGGCGCTCTCAGATGCAGGCTGTATCAATTTTACGGAAACAAGCCGCGCAAACGCGACTGAAAGGGAATGATATATTTGAATATAAGAAAAATGATGCCGATACTGGCTATGATCGTATTCTCGACCGGCATTACCGCCTTTGCGGATGTTCTCGGTACGCTCTCGGACGGCTCATGGCAGACCGATATGGGCGGAGGAGCGGTATATATCCATAACGAGTATTATTCATCATCTGTCGGTAAGCAGACGGAAAATTATGTGGAATATACGCCCAATACGGATGCGGTACCCATAGTAGTAAACGGCGCCAGCGTATACGGTAAGCGAACGATCAAATCGGCTGAACAGTATATGCAGAATAACGGATTGAGACCGCTCATAGGTATCAACGCCGATTATTTTTCATACAAAACAGGCATACCCATGGGGTATACGATAATAAACGGCAGGATATATTCAAAGGAAAGCGGTATTCAGGATGCGATCGGCTTCAGAAGTGACGGAACGGCATTTATAGATAAGATCGGTATAAACACATCTCTTACGCATAACGATACGAAAATATCGGTTCAATATATAAACAAATGGGCGCAGGACGGACTTCCGGGCGTATATCTTCTGACGGATGATTTCAGCTCATCAACCAAAACAGGCTTTAACGCGCTGTATGTAATTTGCACACCGTTATCGGGAGAACTGAAGATAAATTCAAGCATGGAGCTGCGCGTAGATGATGTATATATAAAAAACGGAGAAATAAAGATCCCGGGCGGAAAATATGTTTTTGTCATGGATCCGGACGGGAACGCCGACTGCTTTGATATGCTGTCAAGGCTCGCACCGGGCGATACGGTAAAGCTTGCAAATTCTGTATACGGCACGGAGCGGTACAAGTGGTCGGAGGCGCAGTACGCGACATCGTCCATAGGCGGCAGGCTTATCAATAACGGAAAGCTCGGCAGCGGCTTTGAGGCAGGTGCCGCACCGCGGACAGCGGTAGGCGTAAAGTCGGACGGCAATGTTATATTCTATACCATTGACGGGCGGCAGAGCGGCTACAGCTATGGCTGTCGGATAGAAACACTCGCCAAGCGGATGCAAGAGATTGGCTGCGTGGACGCTATAAATTTAGACGGCGGCGGATCAACGGCAATAGGCGGAATATTCCCCGGCTCATCGCTGTTTGAGGTAACGAACAGTCCCTCTGATGGCGCATTGAGAAGCTGCGCGAACTATTTGTTCCTGCGTGATCTGAGAGAGAAAACGGGCGATCCGTGGTATATCGAGTGGGACGCACCGACAAATTATAACTATTTGTCCGGAACGACCGCGACGCTGAAAGCAACAAAGGTATACGATTCGGGAAATTATAAAATGGATAAGCTGACCGGCGTTGAATTTTCTGTTGAGAATACCGATGCAGCGTCATCAACTGTGGATGATGACGGCAATGTAAAGCTTTACGGCACAGGCCAATCCATCGTAAGCGTCATAGGAAACAGCTATAAAAAGTGGTTTACATTCCAGGTGTATGAGTCCCCGTCGGAAATACGCGTATTTGACGAGACGACGGGCAGAGAAACGGACGCTATATCAATAAAAGAGGGAGAGATGAAAAACATTGATCTTGAGGCAGGCGCGTTTGTAAATAATGTGCGGCTTCAGTCGGAGCCTGATCTCTTTAAATGGGATGTGACCGGAACGCTTGCCAAGATCGATCAAAACGGTGTTTTAACGATATATGATGACGGCAGCGAGAGCGCAACGCTTCATGTAACGGCAGGCAGCACAACGCGCGATATACCGATAAGTGTAACTCCGGTTGATACATTTGCCGATATAGAAGGGCATTGGTCGCACGATATTGTGGAATTGATGGCCGATGACGGAATAATAAACGGAATAGATCGTGACGGAATGTTATTCTTCGAGCCGGACGGCAATATAACAAGAATACAATTTGCGGCGATCATGGCAAAGGCGCTTGATATATCGGTTGACGATTACTCCGGGGCATTGCTTGAATTTACGGATTCGGATGCTATACAGCCATGGGCGGTCAATTATGTCAAGGCAATGGCATCTCTGGGGTATATATCGGGAAAATCGGATGATAACGGCGTGACGGTATATCTTGATCCGGAAAGCAATATAACGCGAGCTGAGGCGTTTACGATAATGGGCAGGGCATACAACTCCGCTGCAACTGCCGAGCTTAATTATACAGACAGCGCCGATATACCCGTATGGGCGAGGGATGCGTTTTCAAGATTAGCTGCCGGCGGCATATTGACAGGCTTTAATGACAATTCCGTTCAGCCCGGTGCATATACCACAAGAGCGCAGGCGGCGGCATTGATAAATAAATTTTTATCTGCCAAGCGTGATTAAAATACACATATTATACTAAAGACAGGAGGGTCAAGAGTATGGCAAAAAGAAGAAGAGCAAGAAGAAAGAAACCGCTGAAATTTGCGATAATTCTGGTTTTGTGTCTGATATTGATATTTGCGGCAACATTCCTGATTTTTTTCAGGCTGCTGGGAGGAAGCTTCAGAGATGAAGATATAGAAGCATGCGGCGATTGCACGACGCAGTCTCCAGTAGCTACGGAGGTGATCGCTACTACATCACCTACCGCCGCGCCCATGCAAAGAGCGACTGTCGTACCAACCGCCGCACCGAAGGCTACACAGCAGCCGGTTGTAACCGAGCAGGGCGATCCCGTTGAGCTGCGCGGAGGCGCGTATGCGTATCCGACGCATAAGACTGTTATAACAAATGATGAATTAAAGGAGCTTACAAGAAGCGAAATAAAAATCATCTTTAACGAGATATACGCCCGTCATGGATTGACATTCAACGATGAGGAGCTGGTGGACTACTTTGAAATGCAGCAATGGTACAGACCCACCACGACAAGCTCAAAAACCGCCGAAAGCCAATTTTCAAATATCGAATGGGAAAATTACCGCATAATCTACGATTATCAGAAAGCGATGGGCTGGAGAACATAATAGAAAGGGGATGTAAAAAACTTGGTTTTTTACATCCCCTTCTTTATCAATATCCCAATTCTTCCGCAACAAGGACAACGGTTATCCTGCCGGGGAAGTAATGACAACCGGTAAGTATACTCGTCACATTGCATACGCGTGCCTGTGTGTGACAATTGCTGCATTTTATGCAGTCATCCGTGGCACAAGGCGTTTTGTGCGTTATGCGCCTTGCGTTCATCGGCGCGATCTTCTTTGCGCGCGCCAAGCCCTCCTGGAGGGTGTCAACGATCTTGTTCGCTCCGGCGACTATTATGACCTTCTTAGGACCGAATACTATCTGGCTCGTGCGATTGCCCGTACAGTCGATATTGACAAGCTCGGCGTTCATCGTTATCGCATTTGTGCTTGATACAAATACATCGGCATAATAGCCCTCGCGGTATTTATCGAGCATTTCTTCAAACGACTTTGTGTTATATCTGTCGATGAATTTGTAGCGCGGATCGCGTATTTCGTCAAGAATGCCTGTTTCGTTGAGCGTTACGCTGCCGCCTACGGCTATGGTCGATCCGTCGGGGATCATATCCATAACTATTTTTCGCGCCTCATCCTTGTTATCGGCATATACGGTATCAAATTGATTTTCCTTGAGTACCTCCATCAGATCGCGTATTCTGCGTTCATATGCCCATTTTTGTGTTTTGTCCATAATGTTTCCTCCATACAAAAAATCCATACGAACAGTATAACATATATTGCCGTAAAAATCTATACTAAAATAAAAAAAATATCCAAAAAGTATTGAGTTTGTATTTTTTTTGGTGTATAATAAAAGTGATTTATTAAATGCAAGGAGAACGAGATGTTCGGCAACGATATTAGTATAGATTTAGGCACCTCGACCATGCTTGTCTATATTCGCGGCAAGGGTATCATATTAAATGAGCCGACGGTAATAGCCGTAAATACGGAGACAAACGAGGTCGTAGGCGTAGGCAGAAAGGCGCTTGAAATGCTCGGCAGGACGCCGCCGTATATAAAGGCTGTACGACCGCTAAGGGACGGCGTTATATCGAATTACACGCTTACTCAGGCGATGATACGCGGACTGATGCGAAAGGTTATGAACCGCGTTTCGGGCAGACCGCGCATAATGATGTGCGTACCGTCGGGAATAACGGATGTTGAGCAGCGCGCGGTCATAGAATCGGCAAGAGATGTCGGAGCGCGCGATATATATATAATCGAAGAGCCGGTCGCGGCGGCGCTCGGAGCAGGCTGCGATATTTCCAAACCGCGCGGAACGATGGTAATAGATATAGGCGGCGGTACTACGGATATTGCGGTAATGTCGCTTGGCGGCGTGGTGTGCAGCCGCTCGATAAAGATCGCCGGCGATGAGTTTACCGAGGAGATAATACGCTATATGCGTCGGGAGATGAATTTGCATATAGGTCCGCGCACGGCGGAGGATCTTAAATGTACTGTAGGCTGCGTTATACAGCGCGATAAGGAAATAGTATCGGAAGCAAAGGGACTGAGCGCGATAACGGGCATACCGAAAAGCGTTATGGTCTCGTCAAATGACATATATAATATATTTGATGAGCTTGTTTACAACATAATCGAACGCGCACGCGAGGTGCTTGAAGAAACACCGCCCGAGCTGCATGCCGATATAATACAGGACGGTATCGTTCTGACCGGCGGCGGCTCATTGATATACGGACTTGACAAACGCATATCCGAGGAGCTTGGCGTTGAGTGTGTGCCGGCGGAGAATATTGTAGAATGCGTGGTGAAGGGATCGGGGATAGCGCTCGACAAGATTGATACCGTCAAGGATCCTACACAGGTATATCATAAAAAGGCGTATATCCATCAGTAAATAATACCGTTTGGGAAAGGATAAAGAACAATGGAACTTAATAATATTGATATTCAAAAGATCTTACCGCACAGGTATCCGTTTCTGCTTGTTGATAAGATAACGGAGCTTGAAGAGGGCAAAAGGATAAAGGGCATAAAAAATGTAACGATAAACGAGCCGTTTTTCCAGGGACATTTCCCCGGAAAGCCGCTCATGCCGGGCGTACTTATATGTGAGGCGCTTGCTCAGGTTGGCGCGGTCATGCTTTTGGGCATGGAGGAGAATAAGGGCAAGCTGGGTGTATTTACGGGAATTAATAATTTCAAATTCCGCAGACAGGTCGAGCCGGGCGACACGCTTGAGCTGAACGCCGAGCTATTGATGTATCGCCATGGAATGGGCAAGGCAAATGTTGAGGCAAAGGTTGACGGTCAGACGGCCGCAAAGGGCGAGATAAGCTTTGCGGTCATAGAAAACAATGGAATTTGACGATCGTATAGACCCGACATGGCAAACGCTTGACGACCTTCAAAACGGATATTATGTAATACAGAGCAAAGACGGGTTCAGGTTCGGCATTGACGCTGTGCTGCTTGCCGATTTTGCAAAAACCGCGACCGGCAGGGCTGTGGATCTCTGTACGGGCAGCGGAATTATCCCGATCCTGCTTTCCGCAAAAACGCAGCTTGAGAGAATAGACGCAGTTGAAATACATCCGACGGCGGCAGAGATGGCGGCGCAGAGCGTAAGCCTTAACGGGCTTGACGACAGGATATATGTAAAGTGTGCCGATCTCAGAACAGCGCCGGAGATATACGGAAAAAGCGTATTTGACGCTGTAACGGTCAATCCGCCGTATATAAGATCGGGCGGCGGCATTGCAAGCGAAGGAGATATGAAGCTTGCCGCGCGACATGAGGTCATGTGCACATTAGAGGATGTAATATCAGTTTCTTCGAAACTGTTAAAGCCGCTTGCACGGTTTTATATGGTACATCGACCGCATAGGCTGGCGGATATTATTGTTCTTATGCGTCAATATAAGATAGAGCCGAAGCTTATGCGATTTGTATGCCCGAGCATGGACAAACCGGCAAATATGGTACTGATACAGGGCATAAAGAATGCAAAAAGCGAGCTGAAGCTTATGCCGGATCTGTATGTGTATGATAGACAAGGCAATTATACGAAGGAGATCGATTATATATATGGCAGATGAAAAGGGTACGCTTTATCTTTGCGCGACGCCGATAGGAAATTTGGGGGACATATCCGCCCGATGCCTGCAAACGCTCAGCGCGGCGGATATCATCGCCGCGGAGGACACAAGGCGGACATTGCAGCTGTTAAATCACTTTAACATAAAGAAGGCGCTGACAAGCTATCACGAGCATAACAAGCGTGAAAAGGGCGAATATATAGTAAAGCTGCTCTCGGAGGGCAAGAGCGTTGCTTTGGTAACGGATGCCGGAACGCCGGTCATTTCCGATCCGGGCGAGGATCTTGTGAGGCTATGTATAGAAAACGGTATAACGGTAACATCTGTACCCGGCGCGGTCGCCGGTATAAACGCGCTTATCCTTTCGGGATTGCCGTCGGGCAGATACGCTTTTGAGGGCTTTTTGTCGGTCAATAAAAAAAATAGGCGCGAGCATCTGGAAAGCATAAAACACGATACGCACACGCTTATATTTTATGAAGCTCCGCATAAGCTCAGAACTACCTTGGAGGATATGAAAAGTGCATTCGGCGGAGACCGCAAGATCGCGCTTGCCCGCGAAATGACAAAGCTCCATGAAGAGATCATACGGACGACTATAGACGGCGCGATAGAGCTGTATGAGGAGAAATCACCGCGCGGCGAGTATGTTCTCGTCGTTGAGGGAGCAAAAAAGGATGAAGCGGCGGATGAAAATTTTTGGTCGGATATGACAGTTAAAGAGCATATTGATAAATATATCGCGGACGGTATGCCGCAAAAGGAAGCGATAAAGGCAACGGCAAACGACAGAGGCTTGCCAAAACGCGAGGTATACAGCCTGTATCATATGGAAAAATAGTATTGAGGGGATGGCAATATGGATCTGAAGCAACTAAAAAAAATAAAGAACAGAAGCTTCTTAACGGCTGCCGCTGCGGCAGCCGTATACAGTGCCGTTACAGGCAAGGGGATATTTAACAGATCGCGGTTCAGAGAGCAGCACGCCGAGCTTGCGAGCTATGTTGACGGAAACTATCCCGATTGCATATATACACCGATAACTATGCATGGCAGAGGCTGGTCATCAAGCGTAATGCGAATGGGCAGGGTGATAAGCTATATATACTTCACCAAGGGCGATGACGGCGTGTATGTGTTTACCGAGTCAAAGGTCAAATTAAAGTAACACCCTCCGGCCGTTCTGAATAGTATATAGTACAATTCAGAAAAGGAGGCTGCGAAGTATGTTTTTATGCAACAATAACAACAACTCGGAATGGCTTTGGATAATAATCATAGTTATTCTTATCTGTTGCTGCGGCGAAAATGGCTCATGCGGTTCAAACAACGGCTGCTGCGGTTGAATACAATAGAAAAGGCGGTATGGAGCTAAGCTCCGTACCGCCCCAGACTGTAGACAAAATGGTCACGAGCGAAAACGCTTGTGACCATTTTGTCTACAGTCTGACACACCCGAAAAGCATCTGACTTTTCGGGTGTGTTTTATTGCATATTTTTCTCAAAACCCATTTGAGGTTGAATTTAAAATTTTCTTTATCTTGAGTATGTTTTTTTCGTTTCGGTACTCATAAGTAATATCATCCATACTCTTTTTGACCATAAATATGCCTAAACCGCCTATAGGTCTGTCCTCAGCACTCAATGTAGTGTCGGGATCCTCCTTTGCAAGCGGATCATATGGCTTACCGCTGTCAATAAATGCGATGGTTATTGCAGTCGGATCCTCCTCGACATCTATTTGGATGCAGGCGCTTCCGCCATCATCGCCGTATGCGTAATAACATATGTTTGCAAACAGCTCCTCGATCGCTATTTCAAGCTGCATGACAATTCCCATAGGGCATATCAGCTCGTCAGTGATTTGATGCAGAAAATCACTGACAACAGTAAGATTTTCTATTTTTGCTTCAACATTTATTTCTTTCATAGCAAGTCTCCTGTCCGCTTTACACACAGCATTGTTGTATCGTCAAACTGAGGTGCGTCCTTGACAAAATCACTTATGGCGGTTTTGATGTTTTTAATCAGATCTTGCGGGGTTGCGTCGGGCCGCTTATTAAGTGCCTCTAATGTCCGTTCCGTACCGAACTGGGTATGCTGCGCGTCCTCCGCTTCGGCTACACCATCGGTGTAAAGGTATAACGCGCCGCCCTTGTCTAATTTCAATGTATAGTCCTGAAACTCCATGCCCTCGACAAGACCTAACATTGCGCCATGCTTTCCGTCGTTATACAGCTCAAATTCGCCGTTACCGCTTTTTATCATCGGATATTCATGACCGGCATTTGCCGCAATGATCTCACCTGTGGATATTTCCATTATGCCTAACCATACAGTAACAAACATTGACAGATTATTATGCAGGCAGAGCTGATTATTTACAAACTGTAATATCTCGCTCGGCTTGCCGCCCATTATCGTACGGTTTTCTATCAGAATGTTTGATACCATCATAAACAGAGCCGCGCCGATACCTTTGTCGGAGACATCGGCAATGATCATTGCAAGATGATCGTTGTCAACGAGGAAGAAATTATAAAAATCTCCGCCCACTTCCAGCGCCGGTGTCATAGACGCGTATATATCAAACTCCTTGCGGTCGGGGAAGGCAGGGAATTTTTGAGGCAATGAGTTTTGCTGTATGGCTGTCGCCACATCAAGCTGGGTTGCGATCTTTTCTCTCGCCGCTGTAGCTTCTGTCAGATTTGTCATATATTTAAGCGTTTCATCTGTCATCTGGTCTATCGACCTTGCCAACACGCCTATTTCATCTTTATGAGTGATCCGGGAAGAAAGCGTCTGCGGAGGCGCACTGTTTTCACGCGCAAATCGCTCAGCCTCTTTTGTTATAGTCTGTACAGGTTTTATGAGTCGTCTGTTCAGGTATACACCATACATAATGATAACTACTAAAATGGGCCCGAGCAAGGCAAGCGCTACATCTTTAACATATTTCCTACGCGCTGAATTGAGCGCTTCCATCTGCCGTTGAACACACAAAATGCCGGTGACCGTATCGCCGTCCTTTACGGGAACAAGCTCGGTAATGTGCGAACCGCTTTCTATAAAGCCGGTGTCACGCACAACCGTTGCACGATCGAGCCCCTCCTCATATATCTGACGATATATTTCCTTATATTCATCATTTGTCGTGTCTTTCACCAAACCCACTTCATATGCGTCAAAACCACTGTTTTTATTTACCGTATTATAAACAAAGGTTATATGGGAGTAGTCCTCATCGGGGCGTATAACATATATGAACATGGCGTTCTGGCGGTTACACAGCTCCTCCATGTTTGCGCGTGACTGCTCATATTCCTCGCTTGCGCCGCCTGTGGCTAAATATTCGCTGAG
>CAJONM010000052.1 GCA_905235885.1 uncultured Clostridia bacterium | reverse complement strand
GGGGCTTGGGATATTTCGGTATGCCGCACATCCTTTTAAGATTTATGGCTATCGAGAATGTAGATAAGCTTACTCTTTCAAGAAGAATAGCGTCCGTATGGGTAGTAATTTCGTTGGGCGTTGCCGTATTGATAGGCATTATAGGCAAGGCAATGATAGCAAACGGCGCCATAGGCTCGCTTGAGGACTCCGAAAGAATAATAATCGAGATCGCAAAGCTGATAAGCAGTCACGGGGCGTTTGCGGCTATAATAGCAGGCGTTATCCTCGCAGGTATTCTTGCGGCAACCATGTCAACGGCAGACTCACAGCTTCTTGCAGCATCATCATCTGTTTCGCAAAATATCATAAAGGAAAAGCTGTTCCCGAATATGAGCGAGGCGGCTACAATGTTTATTGCAAGGATCACTCTTGTTATAATCGCTATCGTAGCGGTATTCCTTGCAAGAGATCCGGCAAGCAATGTCTTTAAGATCGTATCGTTCGCGTGGGCAGGCTTCGGCGCGGCATTCGGACCGGTAATTATATTTGCCCTGTTCTGGAAGAGAATGACAAAATGGGGCGCGTTCGCCGGAATGATCGCCGGCGGCGGAATGGTATTCCTCTGGAAATACTATATCGCCACATTAAGCCCTATGCTTGCCGTATATGAGCTGTTACCGGCATTCATAACCGGCTGCATAGCGATAGTGATCGTAAGCCTGCTGTCGAAGAAACCCGAAAAGGAAATAATCGATGAATTTGAAGAGGTAAAGGCAATCAAAGACTGAAACCAAGTAGGAGCTGTCCGGTAACGGACAGCTCCTCGGCGTGTCGAAAATCGAGGCAGATTTTTCAATATAAGCAATAAAAATTAAAAAATGGTATTGACAAAACGGCGTTTGTATGCTATACTGAGGAAGTCGTTTGGCAGTACGGCTCCTTGGTCAAGCGGTTAAGACTCCGGCCTCTCACGCCGGCAACGCGGGTTCGAATCCCGCAGGAGTCACCAAATCGGAACGAGTATTCTCGTCCCGATTTTTTCTTTATATTTCCAACACGGATCACATATCCGTATATCTGAACATATCACCGTCTATGCTGCGTATGTCGCGTATGGGAATAACAGTTCCGTTTTTGAGTATGACGGAGCCGGCGAGCTTATCTATTTTTTTGACCGTACCCGAAGCGGTGAGGTATGCGCCGCCGTTTTTACGCGCGTCTTGCTTGAAGTATGTTATCGATATAATATGATCGGGGCTGCTCATTATAATTTGGAGCTGTGCGTTTATCAGTTCCTTCATATTTTCGTCCGGCTCCCTGTCCGTATCGGTCAACCGCTCCGTTTCGCGCACCGCGTCCCCATGCCCCGTCAGAGCGGCAAACGGCGCAAATTGCGCGGCGCGGTCGATAGCCTTCATGCGTGGATGCTTTGATGAGGGACGGGGGAGATCGATAATATCATCATATCTCATGCCTTGTGACCTCCTATCTGTGAATTGCGGTCTATAGAGGTTGCGCCTTCAACGAGATTCATACCTTTTACGACGGCATTTTTGCCGTATTTGTGCTTGATGCCGATTATAGCCTCCTGCATATTTCGCTCTCTCTTTTTTGCCGTTTCCGCCGCTTTTCGCTCTGCGTCCAGCTTTTCATAGTCCTCAAGCAGGCTCATTTGTTCAAAATCAGGCTTTTTTGGTATATCGTTTTCGTCTATTACATGGTTTGCCGACAGGGTGACGCGCCTTATAAGCAGATCTTTATCCACGATGCTGTCATAAAGCTTCATGGTCGTGTGGATTATAGCTTTTGTAGAAGATGTGTATTCGCCGATGTTTCCCGTACCGTGCGCGTGCTTTGGTATTTTGCGGCCATAGCGGTCGGTTATGACCTCACCCTTGTATTTTCCGGCCTTGTCCAAATTCACTTTGTCATAGCCTACAGTCAGAACTATCTGATCCGTAACCAGATGCTTTTCAACAAGATCCAGTGAGAGCATATCCGTCATTTCGCGCACTATAAGCCTTGCCTTTTCATGATCGTACGGGCAGTGCAGGACTTGTCCCGAGCCGAGACTGTTGTTTGACGGCCTGTATGCCTTTATTTGGGCTATGGTGCATGGCTCATAGCCCCATGCGTGATCGATCAGAAGCTCCGCGTTTATTCCGAACATCTTAAACAGCAGATCCTCGTTATATATGCTGTTTTTGCCTCCGAGCGAGCATCTTGCAACATCGCCCATGGTATACATTCCCTTATCGGCAAGCTTTTTTGCGTAGCCCTTGCCGACTCTCCAAAAATCCGTGATGGGTGTATGCTCCCAGAGAATATGCCTATAGCTCATTTCGTCAAGCTGCGCGATGCGAACGCCATCGCGGTCGGGCTCTATATGTTTTGCGACAATATCCATTGCCACCTTTGCCAGATACATATTCGTGCCGATGCCTGCTGTGGCGGTAATCCCTGTAGTCTTTAAGATCCTCTGTATGACGGTCATGGTCAGCTCGTAAGCCGTCTTTTTATATGTGTCCAGATATGATGTGACATCAATAAATACCTCATCTACGGAATATACATGAATGTCCTCCGGCGCGAAATATTCAAGATATATTTTATGTATATCTGTGCTGTATTTCATATAGAATGCCATTCGCGGAACGGCGACGATATAGTCCAAAGCAAGCGAGCTGTCTCTTTTAAGCTCATTATCATCATAGGATGTGCCCGTAAATTTGCGATCGGGGGCAAGTCTCTGTCTGTGGGCGTTGACCTCTTTAACCCTACTTATGACCTCAAAAAGACGCGATCTTCCGCCTATGCCGTAAGCCTTCAGAGACGGCGAGACGGCAAGGCATATGGTTTTTTCGGTGCGGCTTTCGTCGGCTACGACAAGGTTTGTCGTAAGCGGATCAAGATCGCGCTCTACACACTCGACAGAAGCGTAGAAAGATTTAAGATCTATCGCGATATATGTTCTTTGCACACCTCTCACCACCCTTTCACTTTGATTATACCATAAACACCCTGCCAATGCAATATTCGGAGTAAAAAATCGGCTCGGACGCGCCGAAAAATCTCAATATAAAAAGATCGGCAAGGCTCTGTCAAGCCCTGCCGATCCATGGCGTTCCCGACGGGATTTGAACCCACGACCTACTGTGTCGGAGACAGTCACTCTATCCAACTGAGCTACGGGAACATAAAAACTACTGTATTAGTATAACATAACAAATTCATTTTGTCAACCGCTGATTATTACTGTCAAACTGAACAGAAAATCAAATATTTTGTGTTTTATATAAAAAGGTATTGAAATATAACACAACATATGGTATAATGACATAGATTTTTGATTTGGGGGTACTGCTATGAACGGTTTAAATAATAAATGGGCACGCGCAGCTATACCGGCGCTGCTGATACATTGCTCCATAGGTACGGTTTATTGCTGGTCTACATTCAAGGAAGCGATCGGCGAGCGGATCGGGATGAGTACATTTGCGGTCGGCTGGGCGTTTTCGCTGGCTATATTCTTTTTGGGCATGTCGGCGGCATTTGCCGGCAGAATGGTCGAGCGAGATATACATAAGTCATCGCTTTTGTCATGCATCTGTTTTACTGTCGGTATGATAGGAACGGGAGCATTTATTCAATTTACTGATGGGATTGTTGCACTGATCGGTATTTTTATATGCTATGGCTGCATCATGGGTATAGGCTTGGGCGTGGGCTATCTTACACCGGTAAAGACTCTGATGCTCTGGTTTTCTGAGCAGAAAGGACTGGCGACAGGCATATCGATCATGGGCTTTGGCCTTGCAAAGGCTATCGCAACGCCCATTATGGAGCTGATACAGGACAAGTTCGGAATATATCAGATGTTTTACATACTGGGAGCCGTCTACTTTGTGATGATGCTGCTGGGGCATTTCCTGCTGAAAAAGCCTGACGGATGGGTAGAACCCGACGGCAAGGGCGACTCGTTCAAAGCTACAGAGATGTTCAAAAACAGAACATTTTGCGGCATCTGGATAATGTTCTTTATCAACATACATTGCGGTCTTGCGCTTATTACCTATGAAAAACAGATCCTGAGCGTAGCGTTCGGAGGCGCGGCAGCACTTGCGGCCGTTATCAGCATAGTGCCGTCCGTGACAGCGGCATTCAACGCACTCGGAAGGATCGGATACTCGACATTATCCGACAAAATGAAGGACAGAAACACAGTCTATAAAGCGATATTTATAAGCTGCATAGCCGTAACGGCTGTCGCACTGATACCTTTTGCAATAACAAACGGACATAAATCGGTTGTTTTGGGTGCGATAGTGATCCTGCTTCTGCTCGTTGTTAATTTGGGCTACGGCGGCGGATTTTCAACATTGCCTGCTCTCCTTTCTTCAAGATTTGGAATGGACAGGATAAGCAAAATACATGGACTTGCGCTGTCGGCATGGGCGATAGCCGGACTTACGGGAAATAATATGTCCGAGCTTATATTAAGCGCCACCGGCAGAACATATGACTACATATTGATTGCAACATTAATTCTTTATATCGTTGCTATGGCGGTATGCGTAACAATGGTAAAATCAGACAAATAATTGTAAACAAATAAAAGCACCGCGCTCACTTAAAGGGCGCGGTGTTCAGCGTGTAGACAAACTTGTCTACACGCTGGCAGAGTGCCGAAAATCGAGGCGGATTTTGCGAAAATGAACTCGTCGGCGTACGGTGGTACGGTAGAGTTTATTTTCACAAAAAGCGCATTTTTTGCCACATTTTAGCCT
>CAJONM010000051.1 GCA_905235885.1 uncultured Clostridia bacterium | reverse complement strand
TGAGAAAATTCGGGAGACGCCTTTGCGGATTTCATATCCCGCCGAACACGTTCCGGGAGGGGCTTTCAATAGCGCACTGGGGGCCGATAGTTGTACACCCGACTGCGAGGATAGGCAAAAACTGCCGTATCCATCAATGCGTGACGATCGGCGCGACAAACGGAGAAAAGCAGGCGGCGGTTATCGGCGACAATGTGTTTATAGGTCCCTGCTCGTCGATAATCGGCGATATAACGATAGCCGATGATATTGCAATAGGTGCCAACAGCGTCGTAACGAAAAGCTTTACCGACAGCGGTATAACGATCGCCGGTGTTCCGGCAAAAAAGATAAGCGAGAACAACTCGCATTCAAATCTCGCGCCGGGACTGGGCTTGGAATAAAGGGGAAATATCAATGGAAAACAACAATCGCGACGAGGCGCTCGCCGCCCTCGAAAACAATGACGAAGAGCTTGTCATAGAGGTCATGCGAGGCGATGCTGAGGGCGGCGGAGATGACGCGCCCAAAGCTGAAGACGATGGCAGTCAGGTAAAAAATATACTTAAAAAAATCAAAAAGGAAAGCATCCCAAAGCACGCGCTCAGGATCTACCGTGACCATTTCAAAGGCAGGTTTCTCAGAACGCTCGGCGTGCTGCTGATAATAGCGCTTATAGCCGTATTCTGCTATAATGCAATAATAAACAGGAGCTTTACCGTAACCTTCTATCAGATACGGTCGGATAAGGTCTCCGATAACATCAGGATAGTCGAGCTTGCCGATCTGCATAATAACGAGTTCGGAAAGGATAACGGCGATCTGGTAAAAAAGATAGCCGCGCTGCATCCGGACATCATCATTTATGCCGGAGATATGATGAACTACAAAAACAGCGATTATTCCGTCATTTTCGATCTATCCGATAAGCTCTGTGAGATCGCTCCGATCTATGCCTGCTACGGCAACAATGAGCTGGATCAATATCTGTTTAAGGACAAGAGCTTTACAAAACAGCTTGAGGAGCATAATGTGGAGCTTTTGAGCAACGAGGCTATGGATGTCGTTGTCGGCAGGACGACGATGCAGTTTATAGCTATATCCGACGGGCTTGAGCAATTTGATGTGCCGACAAATAACGCAAAGAAATTTATCGAGAAATTAGAGCCGACAAACGATTGCCGTATATGCCTTACGCATTATCCGGAGCTGTTTTTTGAAAAGCTGCAAAACAGAGATATAGATATAGCCTTTACCGGTCACGCGCACGGCGGACAGATACGCCTGCCGAAGATCGGAGGGATATACAGCACCGGTGAGGGCTTCTTACCCAAGCTTACATCGGGCGTAAACGAAATGGAGGACGGCACACAGGTCGTAGTGAGCAGAGGTCTCGGCTCGCACGGCATATTGCCGCGTATAAACAATCAGCCGGAGCTTGTTGTGGTTGACATTTGCTGGTATTGATCGCCGCAGATAACTGGAGGTGGAAATAACGGATGGAGTTCCAAAAAGGACAATGGTTTTATTTTTCCCGAATAAACAAACATATAGAATTTCTCAGGGAATTGATCAAAAAATCATTCAGTCCCATATCGAGACGATTGAATGAAGTCGAAGCGAACTATGCCGATCAGGGGATATTGAAAAGGACATTGATCGGGCTTTTTAACCTCAGGGGGATCATCTGCTTTTTTGTGATCCTTATATTGGCATGCGCCGCAGGATTTTTAGTCGCGATGGGCGACGGCGAATCGACCGCGCAAATGAACCTTAACTATGAGGAAAGCGCAAAGGGTCTGACGCCGAATTCAACGCGATTTAATATCTATGAGCTGAAATCGACCGAAGTAGTGGAAAAGATGCTTTATTATTGCGGAATTGACGCCGCATCTGTCGATATGGATCAGCTTATCGATTCGATAACCATAAAGCCTACAATCTCTAAGAGCTTCAACAGCGATAATTATTATATCGCCACATCGTTTAAAATATGGCTGAAAAAGCCCTCCGAAATAAAGGAGGTCAGCACAAACGATATGCTCAAATTCTTGTGCAAGGCATACACGGATGTATTTTATGAACGGTATGCGGAAAACAGATCCGTGCTCGACTTTGATATAGAAGAATTTGACGATATGGAGTTTCTTCTGGTCGCTGATATGCTCCGCATCAAGGCGCAGCAGCAAAGCAAGTATCTTGGCACGCGTGTCAAGCAGAACAAGACCTTTACCGAGGGCAATTCGGACGAGACTTTCAAGTCCCTTGCCGAAAAGGTCGAGGATTTTAAGAATTATGACATTGAAGGATACCGTTCATTCGTCCTGCAAGCCGGCATTGCGACCAACAAGGCGCATTTTACGCGCGTTCTTGACTATGTAAACCTGATGAACGGCATAAAATATAATAAGGATATGGCGTCGTATGATGTGCGCTATGACGGCATAAAGCTGTATAACGAGGCGATGATAAGCATAGTTATGATCCCGACGATCGACCGCGAAAAGGGCAATTACTATATGTCAAAAACAAAGACCGGCATGGACTATATGGCAAATCAGGCGGATAACTATCTTGCTACCGCTCAGGAAACGGCTAAAAAGATACAGACCAACAACGACATCATATCAAAGATGCAGGCAGGGCAGAACGAAAGCGCCGACATTGCCAAGGCAAAGAAGATGATCGAGGATATGCAGGTCAAGTTCAACGAGTTGGGCAAGCAGATCGCGCTGATAGATAAGGCATATGTAAAATATAAAACAAAGGATTACATAACATTCCAGATAAGTGGAATGTCGCTGATGCGGAAAATAAGACCCGATCTTCTGGCAACGCTTGCTGTCATGCTTATCGGCGGCTCGTTCGTTGCGATATGGTGCAGATTCAGATATTTTGGCGGAGGTGATAAGAGTTGAAGGAATTTCAGATACTGCGATACCTTGCCAAAGGAAAGCTGCTCATTTTCATAATCGCGCTTGTAGGCGCGTTGGGCGTGTATTATTACGCAAACTCCAATCAGACCTACACCGCGGTGACCGCGATACGATATGCAAACGACGCGATAGATCAGGGCTTAGCGCCGAACGGATCGGAGCTTGATGTTTCGGAAATATATTCATCTACCGTCATTTCGGGCGCGATAGAGGATCTTAATCTTGACTGCATGGTCGATGAGATCCGTTCAAAATTCAAGGTCGAGCCGATAATTCCCGAAGAAGAGGAATTAAAAAAGCAAACGGCTATAGACAAGGGCGATGAATACGACTACTTCCCCACCGATTATAAAATAACATACGAGGTCGGCAACGATAAGTCGATGAGCTATGCGCGATATGTTCTGGACGCGGTATTAAAGAACTACTACCGGTTCTACAGCGAGAAGTATGTCGATCAGCTTATCCTGCCCAATAACGCGTCAAATATCGAATCGAATGATTATGATTATATAGACAGCGTTGATATTATCGAGGACTCCGTTACGGAGATAGACAATTATCTTTTGCAGAAAAAGAGTATGTATCCCGATTTCAGAGCGTCGGCTACCGGCTATACATTTACCGATCTTGAGCAGATATACGATTATATCTACAATTACGATGTTCCGGGGCTGTATGCCACAATTCTTGAGGGCAAATACACAAGGGATAATGATGTGCTGCTCAAAAAACGGCGCGAGACGATCGACAGGATCAATATAGATTTAGAGAACAACAACGCAAAGGCGGCAAAGCTGCTCGCGCTTATCGACAACTACAGCGAAAAGGGAATCAACAGCACGCTCAAGGCAAATCAGGACGCGTCAAATGAAAGTGACGGCTCCATGATAATAGACGATGTCGACAATAACCACCGCGACGAGGTCATAGATGTTACGACTACCTATGACGATCTTATTCAGGAATATGTCGCGATAAATCAGTCTATCAGGATAAACGAGATAGACAGAGAGCACGCCGAATACATCCGCTCCGTATTTGCGAATAACCCCGAAAATGTGGTGCTAAGCGATGATCTGGAGAGCGACATAAACGAGCTCGTTACAAGGCTCAACGACGAATACGCGCTTGTAAAGGATACGGCGACGGAGCTTAATGAGTACATAGGCGCGCAATATCTGAAGGTACTCAATTCGATCATTACCACAGAGGCTGTAAATATCAAGATATATATTGTCCTGTCGTTGATATTGTTCCTGTTCATAGGCTGCGTCGGCGCGGTCATAGTCGGAAGAATATCCGATTTCGTACAGTACATTCTCTACACCGATAAGAAGACGAAGCTTCCCAACCGTCAGATGTGCGATATGTATATAGATACATTGGCGGAAAAGGTGCTTGAAGAGGAATGCACATGTATCGTTATCAAGCTTAAAACGCTCAACGACCTGAACGAAAAGGTCGGACATTCCGCCGGTGATATGCTACTGTCGGATTTCGGGCGTATAATAAAGTTCAGCGCAAAGCATTACGGCTTTATGGGCTACAACGGCGTAGGACAGTTTATAGGCATATTCGAGCAATGCGCCGTACCGAAGGCGGAGCTGTTTATAGAGCAGCTTAGCAAAAACATCAAGGAATACAACGAAAAGCATGTAGAGGTGCATATCAAATGCTCGGTTGCCTTTGCCAATTCGACCGATGATGAGATATACGACATAAGAACGCTTATAAGGCGTGCATTCAACAGAATGAAATAATAAAATCTATTTGAAAGACGAGGTGAAAGGTCATGATCGGATTTGGCAAAAGCAGCCATAAACGGGTACCCATAGGCTATGAGGACTTCAAGCTGCTTATAGACGGCGGATTTTACTATGTCGATAAGACCATGCTAATATACGATCTTCTGCATTACGGCGGACAGAACAATCTGATCACCAGACCGAGACGATTTGGTAAAACCTTGAATTTCAGTATGCTGAGATATTTCTTTGATATTGCCGAAAAGGACAACGCCTACCTTTTCGACGGCATGGATATAATGAGCCGCGAGGAGGAAGTCGCGCCGTACAGGAACGCGTTTCCTGTCATATCGCTGTCTATGAAAAGCGCGAAGCAGGGCAGCTACAGCCGCGCCCTGTTCAGCATATGTATGGACATAAGAGAGCAGTTTATAAAGTACAGCTATGTCCTTGACAGCGATAAGCTCACCGAGATCGAAAAAAAGGATTACAGGCGTATACTCGAATGTGACACCGGTGATGATCTGCTGTTTGGCACCGCGCTGAAAAAACTGAGTATGGCTCTGAGCAAATACTACGGACAAAACACCGTCATTTTCATCGACGAATACGATATGCCTCTTGAGGGCGCGTATCTTGCCGGATATTATGACGAGATGGTCGCATTTATACGAACTCTGCTCGAATCGGCTCTCAAAACTAATCCGTCCCTGCAATTTTCCGTAATAACAGGATCGTTGCATATATTGAATGAGAGCATATTCTCCGCAATAAACAATATCGAGATCAATTCGATCCGATCAAGCGCGTATTCGGAGCATTTCGGCTTTACGCAAAAGGAAATAGACGAGCTGACCGAATATTATAAGCTCACGAATAAGGAGGATGACCTTCTGAAATGGTACGGCGGATACAGGTTCGGGGACTCTGAGCTTTACAGTCCGTGGAGCGTTCTTCATCAGATAAAGGAATGGTCGCGCAACAGCCACAAGCCGTCCCGTCGGCAGTGGAAGGATATGAGCTACAGCGAATTTCTCGGCGACCTGCTCGCAAGCACAGGCGTTGATATACAAATGCCCATACAGGATCTGCTCAACGGCAGAGAAGTGTGCAGCCGTATATATGACAGCATATCCTTTGCTGATCTGAAAGACGACCTGACATCTATATACACATTTATGTACTACATAGGCTATCTCACAGTCACAGGCGCTCCCAAAGGGTCCGGGCAAGACCTTTATTCGCTACGGATCCCCAACATGGAGATACGGGGCTGGTATGAGGACATATTGAAGCAGAGCGCGGAAACTGTCTCAGATACGGCGGCAATCGGTGTCGATAAGGATAAGCCCGTCGATATAGGAAACGACCGCGAAAACAAGAGCGCGAGCCGCAATGATCATAGCGAGAATGACAAGTATTCCTGTATTCTCGAATAATACGCGATTGATCAACACATACATACAGGGAGGATCGAAAATTGAGCGGAACAAGAACGCAGAATGCCAAAAGAAATATTTACGCTTCATTGATCAATAAAATGATAACAATGGTGCTGCCGTTTCTTACAAGATCGGCGATAATATATTTTGTCGGAGTGCTTTATCTGGGCTTGAACGGACTGTTTACATCGATACTGTCCGTTCTGTCGCTGGCGGAGCTCGGCGTGGGTATGGCAATGGTATTCTCTATGTATGAGCCGATAGCAAAGGGCGATACCGAAACGGTATGCGCGCTTCTTAACTTGTACAAGAAAATATACAGAGTCATAGGCACGGTCATATTGGTATTCGGACTTGCGTTTGCGCCGTTCATCACAAAGGTCATCAACGGCGATATACCTACAGACACGAACATATATATTTTGTATCTTATATCGCTTCTGAACACCGTTATAAGCTACTTTTTGTTCGCTTATAAAAACTCGCTGCTTGTCGCCACGCAGAGAATGGATGTTACAACGAATATAACGACCGTTATGGTGATATTCGCAAATCTGCTTCAGATCGCGCTGCTGGCGATTTTCAAAAACTACTATTTCTACTGCATCGTAACGCCGTTTGTCACGATAGCGGAAAATATCATAAGAGCGTATTTTGCCGATAAGATGTACCCTCAATATAAATGCGAGGGCGAGGTCAGCGATGAGCTGAAGGCGGAGATAAAGAAAAGAGTTTTCGGACTGTTCATCTACAGGCTCTCAAGAGTCATGCGGTATTCACTCGACAGCTTGGTATTATCGACATTTTTGGGACTTACCGCTTTGGCGAAATACAATAACTATTTCCTGATAATGAACTCTATAGTCGGAGTTATGGATATTATGACAAACAACATAACCGCAAGCGTCGGAAACTCAATCGCGCTTGAAAGTCAGGAAAAAAATTACAATGATTTCAGGAAAATACAGCTTATCTATATGTGGGCGGCAGGCTTCTGTACCGCCGCGCTGTTCTGCCTGTATCAGCCGTTTATGAGAATATGGGTAGGACAGGAGCTTATGTTTGACGGCTTGACCATGAGCGTTTTCTGCATTTATTTCTTCATCAACAGATGCGGAGATATGTGCTATACATACCGACAGAGCGCCGGTCTCTGGTGGGAGGACAGATACAGACCTATCGTTGAGGCTGTGGTAAATCTCACTCTTAACATCATATTGGTACAGATAATCGGAGTTGTAGGCGTAATGCTCTCGACGATAATCGGCTTGATATTCATAAACTCCATATGGGGCTCAAAGATACTTTTCAAGCATTATTTCACCCATTTCAAGCAATCAGGATATTTGCTTGAGCTGCTGTTGTTTACGGTAGTGACAGCCGCCGCGTGCGCGGCGTGCGGAGCGATATGCTCCGTATTCCCCATTGCGGATCGCTCGATAATGGCAATTATATTGCTCGGCGTAAAAGGCGCCATAAGCGTTATTGTATCAAATGCGATATTCTGGCTCGTTTACCGAAAGCTCCCTCAGTATGGAGATATGGTAGCGTTAGCGAAAAAAATGATCCATATATGAAAAGCGGCTGTAAAAAACTTCGTTTTTT
>CAJONM010000050.1 GCA_905235885.1 uncultured Clostridia bacterium | reverse complement strand
TACCCATAACGAGCTTGCCGCCCGATTGTGCCTGCTCTGTTGTTCCTGCTGTGCCGCAGCCTGAAAGCGCTCCGGCGCACATAGCCGCTACCGAAAGGATAGCGATACTTTTGATCAATTTTCTCATATTGATGTACCTCCTGAAATGAAAATATATATAAAGCGTTTCCGCTGTATATCAAAGGATTTTACTTAAAAATGATTTTGTCCGCTCATGCTTCGGATCGTCAAAGAGCTGCTGCGGCGTGCCCTGCTCAACAATTTGTCCGTCGGACAAGAACAGTACGCGCGAGGCGACCTCTCTTGCAAAGCCCATTTCGTGTGTGACGAGAACCATCGTCATTCCCTCTGTCGCAAGCTCCTTCATAACATCAAGCACTTCGCCGACCATTTCCGGATCGAGCGCCGATGTCGGCTCGTCAAAGAGCATGATCTTCGGATTCATCGCAAGCGCTCTTGCTATCGCAACGCGCTGCTTCTGACCGCCCGATAGCTGAACGGGATACGCATCCGCCTTATCGGAAAGCCCGACGCGCGTCAGAAGCGTCATCGCACGCTCTGAGGCTTCCTCCTTGCTCTGCTTTTTTACTTTTATCGGAGCAAGCGTTATGTTTTCCATTATGCTCAGATGCGGAAACAGGTTGAAATGCTGGAATACCATGCCCAGTCCCTCGCGGACTTTATTAAGATCGACTTTCGGATCGGTAACATCCACACCGTCAACGATTATTGAGCCGCTCGTAGGCGTTTCAAGCCTGTTGATGCAGCGCAGGCAGGTGGATTTCCCGCTGCCGGACGGACCGATAAGCACCACTTTTTCGCCCGATCTGATATGCTCTGTGATGCCGTTGAGAACATGAAGCCTGCCAAATCTCATATGTAAATCATTGATCTTTATCATTTTGATTTCCTCCTTACCTGAGATCCGACTTTCTCATACGCAGCTCAACCCTTGCCAGCGCTATCGAAAGCAGCTTTACAACGACATAATAGATGATCGCCGCGCCGAGCAGGGGATAGAGATAGTCATATGTTCGTCCCTGAACCTTTTTTGCCGCGCCGAGCAGATCGATATTGGAGATCATACCTATGACAGCTGTTTCCTTTATGAGGACGATAAATTCATTTCCCAATGCAGGAAGAATATTTTTCATCGTCTGAGGCATTATAATGTGTGCCATAGTCTGATAGCTTGTAAGACCGAGCGAGCGCCCTGCCTCCGTTTGTCCCTTATCGATCGAGAGTATGCCGCCGCGGACTATCTCAGCTATGTATGCGCCGCTGTTGATGGCAAAACCGAGCGCACCAACTATCCATGGCGACAGATTGACCTTGGCAAATATTATGAAATAGATTATCAAAAGCTGGACCATGGTCGGTGTTCCACGGATAATATCAACATACATTCCGGCGATCCAGCGAAACGGCTTTATCTTGGAAAGCTTTCCGAATGCGGCAAGTATGCCGATCAAAAGGCCTAAAAGCACCGCAACAAGCGAGATCAGGAGCGTATAGCCCAGACCGCTGAGAAACCAGTTCCAGCGTCCCTCCTGTATAAAAGTGGCATACAGCCCTTTGCCGATATTATTAAAAAACCCTGTCATAGTCAACACATCCATAAATATATTTCCCAACCATTATATCAAAAAAATAACAGATTTTCAATACATATTTATATATTTTTTGCGTTATCGATCAGAATTTCTGTTTTTTTACAAATTATTTACAAGTTCGCGCACGACTTGACATCAATATTTTGTTATGATATTATGATAAAAGCAGATGTTGCGGAGGAGGTGAAAATGAAATGAAAAAGCTGATCGCGGAATTTAAGGAATTTGCGGTACACGGCAACGCGCTTGAGCTGGCTGTAGGTGTTATCATCGGTGCTGCGTTCAAGGCGATAGTTGACTCGGTTGTAAATGATATACTTATGCCGATAGTGGGCATATTGCTCGGCGGAAAGGATTTTTCAAAGCTTGCGCTCACTGTAGGCGACGCTAAGATAGTATACGGCAGCTTCATACAGCAGGTAATAAACTTCCTTATAGTTGCGGTATTCCTGTTTGCTGTTGTAAAAGCGGCAAATGCGTTCAAGAGAAAGAAGGACGAGCCGGAGGAGGAGCCGCAAAAAGCGGAGGATGTCAAGCTGTTAGAGGAAATTCTCGCAGAGATAAAGAACAAATAAAGACAAATAATAAAAAATCGTGGCCTCTTCGGGTCACGATTTTTTATTATTTGTTTTTTAATACATACCGCCCATTGACGGATCCATAGCCGGTGCCGGTGCCGGAGGTTCGGGCTTATCGGCAACGAGGCTTTCTGTTGTCAGCACCATAGCCGCAACCGATGCCGCATTTTGGAGTGCGCTTCTTGTTACCTTGACAGGATCTACAATTCCCATTTCGATCATATCGCCGTATGTGTTTGTGAGCGCGTTATATCCTTCACCTGTAGGCAGAGCCTTTATCTTATCAACAATTACCGCGCCTTCAACTCCGGCGTTTCTTGCGATCTGCCATGCCGGCTCCTCAAGAGCCTTCAGAACGATCGATACGCCCGTCTTTTCGTCGCCCTCCGTAGAATCGAGCAGAGCCGCTACTTCCGGGATAACATCAATATAGCTCGTTCCACCGCCTGCAACTATGCCTTCCTCGACTGCTGCCTTTGTAGCGGCGAGCGCGTCCTCTATTCTGAGCTTCATTTCCTTCATTTCCGTCTCCGTTGCCGCGCCGACGCGTATAACGGCCACGCCGCCGGCAAGCTTGGCAAGTCTTTCTTGAAGCTTTTCGCGGTCAAAGTCGGATGTGGAATTTTCGATCTCAGCCTTTATTACCTTGCATCTGTCGGCAATGGCTTCCTTATCGCCTGCGCCGTCAACAATTATCGTAAGCTCCTTGGAGATCTTGACCTGCTTTGCCTTACCGAGCATAAATACCTGAGCGTCTTTAAGCTCAAGACCTATTTCCTCTGTTATCACCTGTCCGCCTGTCAGCGTCGCTATATCCTGAAGCATTGCCTTTCTTCTGTCGCCAAAGCCCGGAGCCTTAACGGGAACGCAGGTGAATGTACCTCTGAGCTTATTTAAGATGAGCGTTGAAAGAGCCTCGCCCTCTACATCCTCGGCGATTATTACCATCTTCTTGCCTGCCTGAACGACCTGCTCAAGAAGCGGAAGAATCTCCTGTATATTCGAGATCTTCTTATCTGTTATAAGTATATACGGATCGTCGAGAACGGCTTCCATTTTATCCGTATCTGTGACCATATACGGCGTTATATAGCCGCGGTCAAACTGCATACCCTCAACTATTTCCGAATATGTCTCAGCCGTCTTTGACTCCTCAACGGTTATAACGCCATCGGATGTGACCTTCTCCATAGCCTCCGCTATGAGCGCGCCTATCTCCTCGCTTGCCGCCGAGACGGCCGC
>CAJONM010000049.1 GCA_905235885.1 uncultured Clostridia bacterium | reverse complement strand
TCTGCCGAAAACGGCAAAATAGCACAGGATCTCTTGCCCCGAAGCGAAGCCTGCGCCGATAAGCGCGGCAATGAATGAATATGCGACAAGCAGAACATTTTTCAAAACGCGTCACCCCTCCGATACAGAGTATGCAAGGGGAATAAAAAAGATACCGCATCATAACACGCGGTATCTCGATATATTATGCTCTTTCGATTTTGAGTATTGTGCAGGAAACTATGCCCATGGGTGTTTCGGCGACTGCCTCGTCACCGACGGATTTATTAAGACACGCCGCACCTATCGGGGATTCGTAGGAGAGCTTGTTTTCGTTGGGATCGGCTTCTGTGGAGCCGACGATCGTGTATGTCGCCTCGCCTGTCATTCCCATTTCCTCTGCCGCTGCGCCGTGGAAATCTACTGTTATGATCTTGCCGACTGTAACGGTATCGTTTGAGTCCTCATTTACCACCTTTGCATATTTGAGCATATGCGAGATGGTGTTGATACGCGATTCAACTCTTGCCTGCTCGTCCTTTGCCGCGTCATATTCCGCGTTCTCGGACAGGTCGCCGAAGGATCGCGCTTCCTTTATTTTTGCCGAGATCTCCTTTCTTGTAACCGTTATTAGATGATTAAGCTCCTCTTCCAGATTTGCTTTTCCGTCCGGCGTGAGGATGTATTCCTTGACATCTGCCATTATAATCAGACCTTTCATTTAAAATATGGGTATATTATACAAAGTTTTTTATGAATTGTCAACAGTTTTATCGGGTAAACTTTTACCGACAGCTATTATTTGCGGAGGAATGGAAATGTATACGGAACGATCGGTAGAGTTGAAGTCGGATTTTTACGGCCGATACGGGCGGACGAGCGGCACGCTGTATTTTGAACGGACAGGAGTACCATGCACGCTCATGGACAGCCGCACGCGGATGCTTGCGTTTGCGCTCGGCTGCGGCATACGCGCATACGGCAGGGCGTATGGCGATGTGATAAAGATCATAGACTCGTCATCCTCCAAATGTGACATATGCTTTGCGCCGGACGGGATGGGAGCGCAGATACTCTACAGCAGAGATATAAACGGACTGCGATTTATGGACGAAACGGCGCAATATACCGTAAACAAGCTGCTTCGACGGATGCATCGCGGCTACAGAGGACAAAGCGGCGGACTTTGCGAGCTGTGCGACAGATACGGCAGTGACGGATGGTGCGCGTACTATGATCGCGGAACGATAAGCAGACTGCCGTTGCCGCTTATAAAAAAGAATGTCATATTGATCCGCGTCGGTCGAACATACAGAACGGCGCCCGATGATGCAAGGTCACGATTTAACGCGACGGAACAGCAGCGTATAGAAGCGGCTGCCGACGCGCTCAGAAGGTGCCGCACCGATACGCTGTTTGATATGCTAAATGAGTCCGAGCGATACGCGGAGCGTCTGCTACATCCGACACACAACGCCCTGTATGCCGCTGAGGCGGCGCGAAACGCCGAGGGCGTTGTTGCCGCGCGTATATGCGACATAGGCGTAATATGTATATCCGAGGCGGACAAAACAGATGTCGCAGTTTCGGAGATAGGCGCGGAATATGAGCAAAGGGCAGGTTATCCGGCAAATATACTCATTGTAAAATAAGTTTAATTAAAATTTAATAAAAAAAAGATAGACTTATCATAAAATAACTGGTATAATATATAATGTACAGCTATTGGAAACGGATGTTATTATCTGAAAGGTTGTTTTATGAAGTTTGAAGATCTTAGAAATAACATAGATGACGCATACGGCGAATTTCTCACAAAAAGAGGCGGCAGAATGGCGAAACAAAGAGCGTTATTGAGAAACTTCGTTATATTTGCCGGCAATATGCGTGATGATTATATAAGTCAGTATGCAGCGCAGGCATCGTTTTTTACGGTGCTTTCGGCGGTGCCTTTTATGATGCTCGTTATCTGGTGTCTTAAATACTTCATCGTCATAGATGTGGAGCTGTTTATAAGTCAGATAAGCGAAGTATTCCCGACTCAGGTGACGATGTACCTTTCACAGATAGTATACGAGGTGTTCTATCGCTCGCAGTCGATGGCAACGCTGTCATTTACGATAATTGCCGCAATATGGGCATCGTCAAGAGGTGTGATGGCTATATATTGCGGACTAAATCAGATAAATGGCTATGTCAAGATCTATAACTGGTTCGCCGCGCGGCTGGCGTCGGTTTTTTATAATGTTTTGTTCCTGCTTATCATAGTCGCGACGATCATAGTTCTTGTATTCGGAAATACCACTCTCGCGCTTCTGGGAGAGAGATACAGCTCCGCATACCGTATACTCAATTTCATCATACGAATGAAAACACCTATATTCTTTATAATGTTTGTGCTTGCATTCGCGGCACTCTATACATTCCTGCCCCAGCGCAGGCTGAAATTCAGAGGGCAGCTTATCGGCGCGGCATTTACCGCCGTTGGCTGGATGCTGTTTTCATATATCTTTTCGCTCTATATTGAGTATGTTGCCAAATATTCGCTTATATACGGGAGTCTTACGGCTATCGTGCTTTTGATGCTGTGGACATATACATGTATCTATATGCTTCTTATCGGCGCGGAGATCAATAAGCATATAAACAACGGATTCTTCAGGCATATCAAAAAAACGGTGTTTGCCAAAAAATAAAAAGTACTTGATTTTTATAGTTGTATACTGTATAATAAATTGAAATAAATGCCGCAACGGCGGCACTAAGGGGGACCGGTGACAAGGTGTCGCAGCTAATACCTAAGATTATCGTACTTGTTATCATGATCATTCTGTCCGGATTTTTCTCCGCGACGGAAACAGCGTTCTTTGCGATGAACAAGATACGGCTCAAATCCCTTGCAAACGAAGGGAACAAACGCGCAAAACGCGCTCTGAAGCTGTCGGAGAATACCGACGCTCTGCTGTCTACAATACTGATCGGAAACAATCTCGTAAATATTGCGACCACAGCTATTGCAACTGTTTTGTTTATAGACCTTATCGGTGCGGAGCTGGGCGCGACTGTGGCGACCATAGTTACAACGATCGTCGTACTTATGTTCGGAGAGATAACGCCCAAGGGCGTGGCGAAGAACGCGCCGGAGAAATTTGCTATGTTCTCCTGCGGCTTACTGCGTATTCTGGTGGTTTTGTTCAAGCCGCTCAACTGGCTTGTCGCGCAGTGGCAGAAGTTTGTTTATAAATTCATCAAGGCGCCGGAGGATCATGTAACGGAGGAAGAGCTTATAACCATGGTCGAGGAAGCGCAGCAGGACGGAGAGATAGACCAGAACGAGAGCGAGCTTATACGCAACGCGATAGAATTTGACGATATAGAGGTCGAGGATATATATACAAGCCGTGTGGATATAGTCGGTATCGAGGCGGATGACAGTATCGAGGATATAACCGAGCAGTTCGACAAGGGCTTTTCCCGTCTGCCGGTGTATAACGATACCATGGACAATATCATAGGCGTTTTAAACCGCAAGGATTTTTCCAATATGAAGAAAACGGGACAGAGAGTAACGGACGTTATGTCCGATCCGATTTTTGTGGTGCCATCGATGAAAATATCGGAGCTGCTGAGAATATTGCAGTCAAAAAAATCGCATATGGCGATCATATTGGATGAGTTTGGCGGCACAGTCGGCATAGTTACCTTAGAGGATATTTTAGAGGAGCTTGTCGGCGAGATATGGGATGAGCATGATACGGTCGTAGAGCCGTTCGTCAAAATTCGCGACGGAAAATACAAGGTACGCTGTACTGCCGATCTTGACGATATGTTCGATCTGTTCGATCTTGACGAGGAGTCGGACTGCTCCAATGTCGGTGCGTGGGTGGTTGAGGAATTCGGAAGGATACCGAGAGTGGGAGACGAATTTAATTATAAAAACCTTGAGGTTGTCGTATCAAAGCGCGACCCGCGGCGTGTAACAGAGGTCATTGTAACAAAGCTGTTTGAGCTTAGTGAGGATGACGAGGAAGACGAGGATTAAAAAATAATTGCGCTCAGCGATCATTTCAGGTGATTGCAGAGCGCAATTTTTATGTTTACTTATAATTGAATTTGATTTTGATACAGCTGCTTTTTGTTACGCCTTCATGGCTTTAGCCATTTCCTGTGCCTGCTTTTTTATTCTGTCATCATCAAACTGGTCTATCTGGTTCATAAGTGTTGAGCGGAACAAATCGGCGTTTTTTATTCCGGAAAATTCATACATACCCGATGAAGAATTTACTTTAAGAGTTCCGTAGCCGAAAATTTTACCCCAAAATCCACTGCTTACGTTAACGTTATTGATCTTATTAAGCGGAGTATCAAGCTCAGTAGTTTTTATAAGTCCAAGCTTGCCGACAAGCCGCTTATTTGTTATTGTCAGTTCTGTAGTTTTCATTTTGATTATTGCCGGTACAATAGTAAAGAGCCCTACAATGATGAACATAAGCAGTATATGAGGGATGAGCATTGCACCGTGGAGCTTTCCCTCAAGAATGATTTTCTCGTCCTTTTTCAGGTTGTTTTGAATATAGCTCATAAAGCTATTACCTCCTTTGTTTTTTTTATATTATAGCATAGCTTTTATAAAAAGTCAATACCTAAAGATAGTGAAAAATATAAATATCTAAAGTAATTTGATAATAACGAGACCAAATGAGATAATAACAGTAAAGAATGATTATTGTTGAGGTTTAAAGCAAGCTGAAAGGGAAAAATTATGGAAACAGTTGGAGTAAAATTAGGAAGAGAGATCCGCAGATTGCGGAATTTGAATAAATTGAGCCAGGAGGAGCTTGCGTTCAGAGCGGGAATAAGCGCAGCGCATTTGGGGCAGATTGAACGAGCAGCGAAAAATCCTACAGTGGAGACCGTGGCGGGGATCGCAGCGGCGCTTGGAGTTACCATGGCAGAGCTGTTTTCATTTGATACTGAGATAAATACAAATGAAAAGACTAATACGATATTAAACAAAATAATAAGTCAGGCATCATCGCTGGATGAAGAAAACCAAAAAGAGCTACTCAGAATGATGCGGATTTTTAGACGCGTTCATAAAAGGGGTACGGCAATATGATACATTGTTTTGTATTATTTCACCATTGACAAGCGTGGGGAATTGTATTACAATACAATAGGTGTGTTATCGAGATCGTAACTGAGTTCATTTGCAGGAGGACGATACTTATGTATAAGGTAATAGAGGGCGGAGTTTGCGCGGCTCGGGGCTATAAGGCTTATGGGCTGAACTGCGGACTGAATGCCGATAAGAATAAAAACGACCTGGGACTGTACGTTTCAGATGTTCCGGCGAATACTGCGGGAGTATATACGACAAATAAGGTAAAGGGAGCGCCGATACTTGTAACGAAGGCGCATCTTGAAGAGACCGGCGGTAAAGCGCGGGCGGTAATAATGAACTCCAAAAACGCTAATACCTGTAATGCCGACGGCATTATAAAGGCTGAGAGAATGTGCGAGCTTGCCGCAGACGCATTGGGGCTTCGCCCTGAGGAGGTGCTTGTCGCATCAACGGGCGTTATAGGTCAGATCTTGCCGATAGAGCCGATAGAGTCACATATAAAGGATCTGGCGGCAGGGCTTGATTATGACGGCAACGCACGCGCGGCGGAGGCGATTATGACAACCGATACCGTCAAGAAGGAATATGCCGTAGAGTTCACGCTCGGCGGCAAGGTATGCCGATTGGGCGGTATGGCAAAGGGAAGCGGAATGATACATCCGAATATGGCAACAACGCTGAACTTTATAACGACAGATGCGGCGGTTTCAGCGGAAATGCTGCAAGCTGCATTGTCGGAGATAGTAAAGGTTACATATAACTGTTTAAGCGTTGACGGCGACACATCAACAAACGACACGATACTGCTTCACGCAAACGGACTTGCCGGCAATGCCGAGATAACGGATCGGGGCGAGGATTACGGGGTATTCAAGCAGGCGTTGTATATCGTAATGAGCGAGCTTACGAAAATGCTTGCCAAAGACGGAGAGGGCGCAACCAAGCTTTTGGAATGTACCGTTTCATCGGCGCCCGATACCGATACGGCGATAACTGTCGCAAAGAGCGTTATACGCTCACCGCTCCTTAAATGCGCGATGTTCGGTGAGGACGCAAACTGGGGGCGCGTTCTGTGCGCGATAGGCTATGCGGACGCGGAGTTTGACATAAACAAGGTGGATGTGGATTTCCGCTCCGCCGCAGGTAATGTTGCTGTATGCCGCGGCGGTGCCGGAGTACCGTTCTCGGAGGCTCAGGCAAAGACGGTTCTTGGCGAGGATACGATATATATAGATGTTGAGCTGGGCAGCGGCAGCGCGACGGCTAAGGCGTGGGGATGTGATCTGACATACGAATATGTTAAGATCAACGGAGACTACAGGTCATAAGTTTGAAAGAAATGCCCGTCGCACCTCGCACCTTTTGCCCTGCTCGCATAGCAGCCTATAGTCTCGCAGTGCAAAAAATACGATCTGCTTAGAGCATTTCTCTCAAACAGATTTGATGAAAGGGTTTCGGAATATAAAAATGGAAGAGAAATTTATGCGCGAGGCTCTGCGTCAGGCAAAAAAAGCCGCAAGGATAGGCGAGATGCCCGTCGGAGCGGTAGTGGTGCGAAACGGCGAGATAATATCACGCGGCTACAACCGCCGTGAAACGAAGCGCAACGCGCTGCTTCACGCGGAGATAACGGCTATAGACAGAGCGTGCAGAAAGCTCGGCGGCTGGCGGCTGCCCGGATGCGAAATGTATGTAACGCTTGAGCCGTGCCCGATGTGTGCCGGAGCGATACTTAACGCAAGGATAGAGCGCGTATATTACGGCGCGGCGGATCAGAAGTCGGGATGCGCCGGATCACGCGTAAATCTGCTTGATATGAATTTATGCAACTACTCCGCCGTATCGGAGGGCGGAATACTTGAGGATGAATGCTCCGAGATAATAAAAGTTTTTTTTCGCGATCTTAGAGAGAAAGGAAGATAACAATATGAAAAAGACGCCATTATCAATAACCGTGGCAGCGGTAATTGCTGCCGTAAACACGCTTGCCGCAGGCTTTACGGATATATCGGGGCATTGGGCGGAGAGTGCGATAAACACGCTTGCCGCTGCCGGTGTCGTAGACGGAGTAACAGATACCGAGTTTGTGCCGGACGGCACCGTTACACGCGCGCAGTATCTTAAAATGATAATGGAAACGGTAGACTTGCCGACGGCTCCGTATCGCAGAGGCGAATGCCTTGACGCGGATGCAGGGGACTGGTTCGCGCCGTATTTGCAAGGCGCGCTCGACAGCGGACTTATCCCGTCGTCGATGATCATAGGATACAGCGACAAGGTCGATTATACAGTTGACAAGGACGGAAACGCAACTGAGTCAAAGATAGTATATTCGGGTGCGTTCGGCGGAAATCTGCCGATAACGCGAGAGGAAATGGCTGTTCTTACAGAGTACGCATACCAGTACACAAGGACCGTACTTACGAACGAAACGGCGGATATGAGCAACATTTCCGAATTTGTCGATGGCAGCAACATAGATGACTGGGCGGCTGTATCGGTAAAGCATACCGTTGCAAACGGATTTATGGAGGGCATGGACGACGGCACATTCCGTCCGCTCGATTCCGCCACACGCGCACAGGCGGCAACGGTTATATTGCGTGTACTTAATAAGGAGAATAAGAGCAATGAGTAAAAAAACAGTGAAGATCACATGTATAGTTATAGCAGCCATAATGGGCGGCAGCATCCTTCTGGGAGCGGTGTCGATGCTGTTTATACACTGAGGGGATTTATATGACGCAAAGACATAACATAAGAAATATCGCGATCATCGCTCATGTAGATCATGGAAAAACGACGCTTGTTGACGCGATGCTGGCACAAAGCGGCACATTCCGCGAGAATGAGGTCGTAGACGAGCGAGTGATGGACTCAAACGACCTTGAGCGAGAGCGCGGAATAACGATACTGGCAAAAAATACATCGCTTCATTACGGTGATGTAAAAATAAATATAATCGACACGCCCGGACACGCCGATTTCGGCGGCGAGGTAGAACGCGGACTGGAAATGGCTGACGGCGTTCTGCTTCTTGTGGACGCGTTCGAGGGATGTATGCCTCAGACGAGGTTTGTTCTGTCAAAGGCGCTTGCGCTGGATCTGCAGCCGATCATAGTTGTCAATAAAGTCGATCGCCCCAACGCGAGACCGGAGGAGGTCGTTGAGGAAGTGCTGGAGCTGCTGATAGACCTCGGCGCGAGCGAGGAGCAGCTTGACACGCCCGTTATATACGCATCGGGACGAGACGGCTGGGCGGCGGAGGATTATGCGGACGAAACGCATAACCTCAAGGAGCTGTTCGAGCTGATAGTAAATAAGATACCGTGCCCGAAATGCGTCGACGACGGACCGTTCCAGATGCTCGTTTCAAATATCGACTATGACGAATACACCGGCAGAATAGCGGTGGGAAAGATAGAGCGCGGCTCGGTAAGGGCAGGGATGCCGCTTTCGGTATGCCATGCCGATGGCACTGTCTCAAATGCGAAGGCGGCAAGGCTGTACACATTTGAAGGGCTTCAGAGAGCGTCTGCCGATGAGGTGGGTGCAGGAGACATCGTGGCAATATCGGGCATTGCGGATATAAATATCGGAGAGACTCTTTGCAGTCCCGACAGCATTGACCCATTGCCGTTTGTGAAGATAGACGATCCCGTTCTTTCCATGACATTTTCCGTAAACGACAGTCCGTTTGCCGGAAAAGACGGGAAATTCGTAACATCGCGCCATTTGCGAGACAGACTCTACAGAGAGCTTGACTCAAATGTCAGTCTGCGCGTTGAGGATACGGATACGACCGAGGCGTTCACCGTATCGGGACGCGGCGAGCTGCATCTTTCGGTATTGATCGAAAATATGCGCCGCGAGGGATATGAGTTTCAGGTATCAAATCCCGTTGTTATATATAAAACCGTAGACGGGCAGAAGTGCGAGCCGATAGAGCGGC
>CAJONM010000048.1 GCA_905235885.1 uncultured Clostridia bacterium | reverse complement strand
GACATGGAAGGTCAATGGGGACGCCTCAAAGGTCGTTGACTTGCCCGGTTCCGGTGTTGCTGGAATTGGTGATCTGACATGGTATGATTACAAGATAACGATGTCCGATGGGATAACATATCTTACCATTGCCGATACGACAGGCAGTAAAATATATGACAAAGAGATAGTTACAACAACGGCAAAAGCTGCCGGTGTAGGCAAGCTTGTATTTACCACAAAGAGATATAATGCAAACTTTGCGATTGACGACATAGTTGTCCGCGATGTAACCGACGACGATCTTCCGGCTGTAAAGGTGGCAAAGTTCGATATTGAGTATGTGACTGATGAGGGCGATACTCTTACAAAGGCATCGTCGGGCGCAGGTAACGTTGGCGAAGCTCCGGTATTGTCCGGCACGGATACAGCGGATTTCGTAGAGGACGGGCAGAAATACATCTATGTTTCCGACAATTCGTCAGAGCTTACAACAGCAGCGGACGGAACGACTGTGGTTACCGTAACGGTTCGCGCGGCAGAATTGTACGAAATGGTGGTAGAGGCTGAGATAGACGGCGATTTTGCTGCAGAGATCGACAGGCAGTTCGTATTTGAGGGCGATGTGTTCAACTACAGCATTCCCAAATACCTCACTGATGAAAATGGTATGGTCATAGGAACGGCCGATTCTTCCACATATTCATACAGCGTAACTGCAGAGCAGTCCAAAACGATATATGTCAATTATAAGGCATACAGCCGCAACGCATATTTTGCCGAGCATGAGGCATTGAGTGCGGCGAACCCGCTGGCGGCAGTGACGCTTTCAGGCGGTTCAGCAACAAAAGCTGTCAACGCAGGTGTTACTGCATTTGAAGAGCCGGAAGCCGGTGATTACAGAATTACAGTAGCTGGATTCTGCAGAAATGTATCGAACAGCTCAAAGTTCTATGTATACAAAAACAGTGTAGATGAAGCAAACCTTCTGTTTGAGGGTGATGTTGTAGGCGCAAGCCAGAACAATATTGCAAGTTCTGGAATAAAGACATCGGGAGCCATCACTATATCGGAAGGCGATTCGATCATTATTGCCGGTGATAATGGTAACACATATATTGACTATATCCTTATGGAAGAGCTTTCCGCAGAGGATATGAAGGCGGCGTTTACGGCTGTAAATCGCGGTACGTTTGATGAAACGGGAACCATATTTAAAGCAGACGGCAATGCCGGTAACCAATACGCCCTTGCCTTGGCTGATCTCAACGGAGTGGTAGGCATAAGTGATCCGACTGTTAATTCGATTACAGCAGAGGTTACCGCGAATATTCCGTCGGGCAGCAGATGGATCATAGCATTTGGCGATAAGAGCATCCGCGGAGAAAATGCAAACGGTTCGAGCAAAGCCACATTCAATTCCAACGGAGTGCTTGCAATGTGCGGTACGGTAGACGGTAACTATTTCAGAGTACTGGGCGGTCAGTCGATAGCCAATGGTCTTGCTTTAAAAGACGGTCAGTCGATCGATGCATTTGATAAGGATGTTACTGTTGCCGTAACCTTGAACAAGTCAGCTTCGGGTGACACATACAGCATAACTATTGCTGATGATGAAACGACATACTACACGGTGTCAGATCAGCCTATAGGCTATGCGAATATGGATCTGGTAGAGATATACTCATGGGCAAACGATACACAGATCACAACGAGCCCCGTTTCGGTTTCACTGACAAAGGGTGAGACGGCTCTGCGTACTGTCACGACTCATTATGTTGACGAGAATGATAATTCCATAGCACCAGATACGAAGTCAAGAGTAGAGGACGGCGAGAGCTTTGTTCCTTCGTATGAGGAGATAATAGATATCGGCGCATACAGATATACATATGACAGCAATACATCAATAGCTGATGTTACGGCAGACGGCGAAGTCACGGTAGTATACACCTCCGAGGAAAGAACACCGGTTAGCTCTGTAACTGTGAACTATATGTATGGGGATGAGATCATAGGAACAGACACCGGAATAGATGTGACAGGCAAATATGTGGGAGATATTGTGACTATACCTTACAGAATGTATGTTGCAAAGGACGGTGCTCTGTACTTAGCTGAAAGAAACTATAATGCACAAAATAGTATCGAGGGCGGCGTAGATGCAGAATTGACAGGTGCGGATTCTGTTGTTGAAATACCGTACATAGCATATGACCTTAACGGCGGAACACTGGAGTTCCTGGTTGATTTGGATGATACCGAGGGCTCTTCCCGTGCGTCATATATGAGTGAATATATCAACAAGCCCTATACATCGTCAGAGGTTCTTCAGCCGGGTGTGTACACCTTCATAGTAAGGTCGTTGCATGCATCCGGAGCTGATGGATCAGGCATAGCGGTTGGAGGTACAACCGTATTTGATAACAGCGTCAGAACAGTAAACACATGGGGAACCTCAACGGTAACAAATGTTTCGGTACCGACTGCGGGTAATGTTTCGATCGTAGCCGGCGACGATGGGAATTACGAATACTATGATGTGATCATAGCAATCAGAACCGGTGATTATGTGTCTGCCGAGTATAGCATTATGTCCGATGGTATGGGAATATTTGCCGAAATAACCAATAACAGCAACGCTGCTATTTCGGCGGACCTGTTCGTAGCGGGATATGACAGCAATGGCGAGCTTGTATCCGTACAGATGGAACCGGTTAATGTAGCTGCAGGTGATTCAGACAGCTCAGAAAGCATCGATATACCGGATGCGGCGACAGTAAAGGCATTCCTGTGGCAGCATGGCAGCCTTGTACCTCTTGCATACGAGGAGTTTTAAACGGAATGAAATAAAAACGGGTTGTCGCAATGCAGCCTGACAAAATGTAAAAACTTCCGAAGTCAGCTAAATCAAGCTGATTTCGGGAGTTTTTTCTGTTATTATGCTGTTGAACCAATTTGACACGCACACATTTTTAAAATTTAATATTCCTGTAATTATTCATTCGTTGACTTTTTTTCTACTCTATGATATTATAACAGTATCTATACAGAGACTTGTAAAATACAGCAAAGGGTAGGGGTATATATTATCAGACCTGCCTTTCGCAAGTACTCACAAACCATATACAGGGAGACTGATTATGTATTATTACATAAGCGGCAGACTTGCCGCAAAAGGAGAAAACCATATCGTAATAGATGCAGGCGGAGTAGGATATATGATATATACACCGTCAAGCGATGTTGAGCGTGCACCGTCTGTAGGCGGAGATGTGACAGCCTATACATACCTCAATGTAAGAGAAGATGCTATGGAGCTGTACGGCTTTCTTACCGAGGAGGAGCGAAGGCTGTTCATGCTGCTCATATCCGTTTCGGGAGTAGGCCCGAAGGCAGGACTTTCCATACTTTCCGCCGCATCACCGCAAAAGGTCATGATGGCAATAATAACCGGCGATACAAAGATGATAACGCGCGCACAGGGCATAGGACCGAAGGTCGCAAACCGTATCATACTGGAGCTGAAGGACAAGCTTGACTCTGACGCGTTGGGTATTGACGGCGATGGAGGCATTGTCGATGATATAGGTAATGAGAGCATAACAAATTCAAGGGCGGAGGCAATGAGTGCGCTTGTAGCATTGGGATACAGCGCAAACGAGGCGAAAAAGGTGCTTATGCAGCTTGATCCGTCGCTGTCTACAGAGGAGCTTATAAAGAAATCATTGTCAAAACTAATGTAATGGAGGCACGATATGATAGGTGAGGAAGAACGCTTCGTAACGGGCGGATTTATCGCGGAGGATTCGGATATTGAATACGGACTCCGTCCGCATCGGTTCGAGGAATATATCGGTCAGCAAAAGGCAAAGGAAAATTTGCAGATATACATACAGGCGGCGCTTGAACGCAAAGAAGCGCTTGACCATGTGCTGCTTTACGGTCCGCCGGGACTGGGCAAAACAACGCTTGCAGGGATAATCGCAAATGAAATGGGCGTTAATATACGCATAACAAGCGGCCCCGCTATCGAGAAGGCAGGCGATCTGGCGGCGATCCTTACAAATCTTTCAGAGCATGATATACTGTTTATAGACGAGATACATCGTATGTCAAGGACTGTCGAGGAGATATTGTATCCGGCTATGGAGGACTATTCGCTTGATATAATCATCGGAAAGGGTCCGTCTGCAAAATCAATAAGGATAGACCTACCAAAATTCACGCTCATAGGCGCAACGACGCGCGCAGGACTTCTCAGCGCACCTCTAAGAGACAGATTCGGCGTTATAAGCCGGTTGGAGCTGTATTCTACAGAGGAACTGACAAGGATAGTCAAGCGCAGCGCAGAGCTTTTGGATGTAGTGATAGACAACGAGGGCGCGGCGGAGATCGCCTCACGCTCACGCGGAACTCCGCGACTGGCGAACAGATTTTTAAAGCGTGTGCGTGATTTTGCGCAGGTGGTCGGGAACGGCACGATAACATACAAGACGGCAGATGAAGCATTGCGCCGTATGGAGGTTGATGAGCTGGGACTTGACAGCATTGACGCGCGTATGATAATGGCTATGATAGAGAATTTCGGCGGCGGCCCTGTCGGGCTTGATACTATTGCCGCAACGATAGGCGAGGAGCCGAACACGATAGAGGATGTGTATGAGCCGTATCTTTTGCAGCTTGGATTTATTTCAAGAACTCCGCGAGGCAGGATCGCTACGAGAGCGGCATATGAGCATTTCGGAGTGGAATTCGAGAGCTGAATATAAAATATTGGTGGTGATGCAAATGAACAAGATAAAAACGCTGTTTATCGCAGCGGTATTTATGCTGTCATCATTTGTATTGCCGGCAAGGGCGGCAGGGATACAGCTTGTGT
>CAJONM010000047.1 GCA_905235885.1 uncultured Clostridia bacterium | reverse complement strand
TGCCTGTACCGGTGCGAGCCATACGGGGAAAGCTCCGGCATACTTTTCTATCAGCAATGCAAGAGTTCTCTCATAGCAGCCGATAGAGGTCCTGTGTATGATACACGGATTTTTTTTCTTTCCGTCTTTGTCGACATATTCCATACCGAAACGCTCTGCGAGCATTTGATCTATCTGGATGGTAATAAGCGTATCCTCTTTGCCGTGTACGTTCTTTATCTGTATATCAAGCTTAGGACCATAGAATGCGGCTTCGCCTATCCCTATCTTGTATTCAAGATCTAAATCATCGAGGATCCTTTTCATCATGCTCTGAGCCTCATCCCACTGCTCGGGTGTCCCGATATATTTTTCGCGATCATCCGGATCCCATTGTGAGAAACGGTATGAAACATCCTCATATAGCCCCAATGTCTGAAGCATATATGTTGTAAGCTCCAAGCAATTTCTGAACTCGCTCTCAAGCTGTTCCGGAGTACACATAAGATGTCCTTCGGAGATCGTAAATTGTCTTACTCTTATAAGACCGTGCATTTCGCCGGACGCCTCGTTGCGGAATAATGTCGATGTTTCGTTAAGACGCATTGGCAGATCTCTGTATGAGCGTCCGCGATTTAAAAATGCTTGATACTGGAATGGACAGGTCATGGGACGCAGAGCATATACCTCGTCATCTTTTTCCGTATCACCGAGAACAAACATACCATCCTTATAATGATCCCAGTGCCCGGAGATCTTATACAGATCACTCTTTGCCATAAACGGTGTCTTGGTGAGCTGCCAGCCGCGCTTTTGCTCTTCGTCCTCTACCCAACGCTGCAAAAGCTGTATTATCCTTGCACCCTTCGGGAGCATGATCGGCAGACCTTGTCCTATATAATCTACAGTTGTAAACAGCTCCAGATCACGGCCAAGCTTATTGTGGTCGCGTTTTTTTGCCTCTTCAAGCTGCTCAAGATGCGCTTGAAGCTCATCCTTTGTAAAGAATGCCGTTCCGTAAACACGCGTGAGCATTTTATTGTGCTCGTCGCCTCGCCAATATGCACCCGTTGCCGAAAGAAGCTTAAATGCCTTTACCTTTGATGTGTACCTCACATGAGGGCCTGCGCAAAGATCGGTAAACTCTCCCTGTTTATAGAAAGAAATAGGCTCTCCTTCCGGAAGCTCGTTTATAAGCTCAAGCTTGTACGGTTCATCCTTCATCAGCTTCAATGCCTCATCGCGCGGAAGCTCGAATCGCTCTATTTTAAGATTTTCCTTGACGATTTTCTTCATTTCATTTTCAAGGTTATCCAGATCCTCCCTTGAAAACGGCTTTTCAATATCAAAATCATAGTAAAAACCCGTATCTATCGGAGGGCCTATCGTCAGCTTCGCCTCCGGGAACATTCGCTTTACCGCCTGTGCGAGGATGTGCGACGCTGAGTGCCTTAATGTTTGTAATTCGTTCATTTCTACTGCCATATTTGTCATTCCTTCCATATTTTTATATATTGCTGTTTTATATTAATATCAGATGCCTGATAACCGCAACTGCAAATCCTAAAAACGCGCCGACAAACACCTGCTTGGGGGTATGTCCCAAAAGCTCCTTGAGGCGTTTGCCCGTTTCTGATAAATCTTCTTTTCCCAGTCGGTCGACAATTTTATTTAATATAACCGCCTGCTGACCGGCGCTTCGCCGTATTCCGGTAGCGTCATACATAACGACTATGGAAAACGCCGCTGCCGCCGCAAACAAGGTACTGTCAAATCCATCCGTAAACCCAATTGCTGTAGCCAATGCGACGGTAAATGCCGAATGAGAACTCGGCATTCCACCTGTGCCGGTTATGCGTGTAAAATCAAATTTGCGCGAAGTGATCATGGTCAATATGACCTTTATCATCTGTGCTATAAGCCACGCTATACCGGCAGTTATAAGCACCCTGTTTGAGAAAAATTGGATTAGATATGTCATTGCCATACACCTTTGTTAATTATTTCTATCTGTCAGATATTCGGTAAGCCTTATCAGGAAATCCGCTCTGCTCCCGAACAGGTCAAGCGCGGTTTTTGCGCGGTCGCTGTATTCCTCTACAAGCTCCTCTGATCTTTTCAAGCCGACAAGACGAGGATATGTATTCTTCCCTTGCTGCTTGTCTGAGCCTATCGGTTTTCCCAGACTTTCCGCCGACCCGGTTACATCAAGGATATCGTCGCGTATTTGAAATGCAATACCGAGATTTTTTGCAAATTCATCTATTGCCGAAATCTCTTGTCTTGTTGCATTTGCAAGCATACCGCCGATTACACACGATGATCGTATTATAGCGCCGGTTTTAAGAAGATGTATATACTGCAGCCTGGAAAGGTCAATTTCCTTCCCCTCCGAAAGAAGATCAACCATTTGTCCGCCTATCATCCCTTCCGTTCCCGTGGAACGGGCAAGCACCGACATTGCTTGCATAGCAAGCTCTGTGTTTTTATATTCCGTATC
>CAJONM010000046.1 GCA_905235885.1 uncultured Clostridia bacterium | reverse complement strand
TTGAATTTATCAGACTTGCTAATAAATAATAATATTGCGATTCTTTGATCTCACCACTGTTTTTTAAACGCTCAAGTTCAATTCGTATAGAATCACATTATATCCTTTTTCTTTAAATGTTTTTCCGACAACTCCCGTACCGGCAAACAGATCAGCAAACACTTTATTGGTTTCACATCCTGCAACGGTTGTTATTGTTTCTGTCAGAAAATCCATAAGAGAGTATTTAGAGCCTATATAATTCACATCAGCACCTCTTTTCATAAATGATTATATCATAAAAGCAACAGCATGTCCAGCAAAAATATAATATTTTTATAATATTATATTTCGTTGATTCCTGCTTTGCATGTAGTATTATACAGAATTTCCTTTCATTTGTCAAGTATTTTCTAAAAGTTTTTCTTTTTTTCTTGACATTTAAGAAAACAAGAATTATAATATATGGGAAAAATCGGAGGGAACTGATAGCATGGATATACCAACAAAAATCAAGCTTGCTGAAGCATATGCCAAAATAAGTGAAGCGGAATTGGCACGACGCATCGGAACAACATCACAAGCATTTGGGCAACGAATGAAAACAGGAAAATTTTCATCAGAGGATCTGAATAAGATTGCGGCGGCAATGGGTGCTGAATTTGTATGTTCATTTATATTCCCTGACGGCACCGGCATTTAATCAAGATGTGACAAACATAGTAACACCGATGCGCCGCTTGGGGCGGCGGTGCATCTGCGCAGTTTTATTTCTGTTTTTCATTATATGACTCTTTAAGCTTATCTATTGCCGGTTCGGGACTCATGGTATGATACATAAGGTAAACGGTATTCATTGTATTAGCATTTGCTTGTTTGTATATTGCTTTGCTTGATTCGTGTGTGTATATATTCCAGTACCTGTAAATATATCCTAGAGTTCGTGTATCGTGTTTGGTCTTATACCTGTTTTCCGAGCAAGATCAGATTGTGTCCATCTCCGCTCGCCAAGCCGAGTAGACAGTACAATTCTAATCATAGCCTTCACTCCTTTCGTTATATTATAACAGGTATTTTATCAGTTTTCAGACAATTGTTATATTATATCGAAGGATGATAAATAATATCAAAAGAAAAAGCTGCTTGCAAGAATTCATCTTGCGAACAGCTTTATTTTCTAAATTTTCGATATGTCAAACGGACATATCATGACAAACATTCCGCTTATTACATATATTTCCGCGGAGTTCGTCTGAGATAAGTATGGTGGAGATGAGGGGGATCGAACCCCTGACCTCGTACATGCGAAGCACGCGCTCTCCCAGCTGAGCTACACCCCCATGTGACGCAAGCAGTGCTTGCGTATTTATTTGTGAATAAGTATTTGCTGTTTTATGTCATTCGCTTCCGTAAAGCGACATGAATTGCTTTTCTATTTCGCCGATATTCTCGGTCTCCTGCATTGCGCCGCCGCTCGCGGCACGAAATTCCTCGTGATCCTTCTCCGCCTCCGGAATGGTAAGTATTCCCTTTTCCGCCCACCGCTTGATTATGGTGTTTATATACGGGAATGACAGCTTGCCCGTAGCCATTACGGAGTATTCATATGCAAGCGCGACCATGTCCGCGCTCATTTTCATTTCATCGCGCCACGACTCCAGATACAGCCGCTCTGTTTTTGACAGGTTTCTGTCGGTTATGCCGAACAGCTTTCTCAGCGATGATATGAAGCTGCTGTCGCTTGACGCTTTTGTTATATAGTTTTGCGCGCTTTCTATGGTAGTTATGTTATTTTCCTGCCATGTTATCGCGACCTTCTCAATATACTTCATATTACGCTTACCCAGAGAAACGCAATATTCCAAAAGCATGGAGATGACCTCCGGCGAAAGACCGAGCTTGTCATAAAACCAATACAGCGTTTCGATATCGCCGTTGCCCAATGTCTTGCCCAATATCTCCTGCGCGACGGCGCAAAGATCGGCAAGCGCGCTGTCGCCCTCGATGATCTTGGCAATATCGTCTATCGACTTCTTGTCGGTATCGGGCGAAAGCTCCTCGTCGGGCGATTTTTTTATAATTATATTATCACCGGTACCGGACAAAACTCCCTTTTCGTTCCAATACTTTATCGCGTTTATGACATCCGTCTCGATGAGGCCGAGCTTTTTGGCGATCGCCGCCGTACTCATATCCGCGCCGCTTGAGGCGAGCATCAGAACATACATATATACGATAACATACGACGCATTTGCCTGCGGCATTATATGTTCAATAAAGTCTTTTGGTACAGGCACAAAATCCATATTAAACTTAAATTTCGGCATGACAAATCCTCCGCTTGTTCGATAGATACATTCTACCACATTTTAAGGACTGTGTCAAGGTCGGATTTTGTTTTTTAATCAATTTGACCGTCAAGGCACGGGAGCAGATCACCGCCAAACGGCGCGGAATATGACCGCAGCCGCGTCATTATGCGATCCGCGTCCGCGCCCTCGGCGACGGTCGGGCAATAATCGTTATAGCCTGCCGCGCCCGATATGCGGCATGGGATAACGGTGCAATTATCGTCATCTTCAAGCTCGCCGCCGCGCATTGTGAATGTCTGCCGCCATATGGCGGTATCCATATCCGACGGCGCGCTGTTGCCGCCGAAGCAGAAATTGCCGAGGCTGTAGAGTATATACCTGCCGTTATATTTTTCTATCCCCTCAAGCACATGAGGATGCGTGCCGATAACGAGATCCGCGCCCATATCTATGGCGCGATGCGCCGCCTCCGTCTGGTCGGCGGTCGGCATTGTCGCCTTTTCGATACCCCAATGGATAGACAGGATGATCAGCTCCGCGCCGCCGTCCTTTGCGGCGGTGATCGCGTCCTCAAGCTCACCGCGCATAATGTCGTTAAGATAATTTATCCCGACAAGCCCCACCTTTATGCCGTTTATATCCGTTACACAGACATTGTCCCTGCCGCGGCAGTTGAGTATTCCGGCGTTGTCAAGATACATTTTCGTATCCTCAAGCGATACAGCGCCGTAATCGGAGCTATGGTTATTGGCGAGATTTGCCGCCTCAACGCTCGATGATGTCAGGATATTAACATATGACGGATCGCCGCGAAATGCGAAGGTCTTGTTTTCGCGTTCGCCGCGGTCGGACAGCGTTCCCTCAAAATTCACTATTGTGAGATCGTCCTCGCCGAATATTCCGCGTACATTTTGCAGGAAATATTCCGCGCCGTATTTCTCAGCGTACGCGTCAAACGCGGTGGGCGCGTAGAAATTAACATCGGCGGCAAGGGTGCAATCGCCCGTTGCGGTGATCGTCAGCGTGCGGACGGGCGGCTCTGTCGGCAGCTCCGTCGGCGCGGCGGTCGCCGCCGTAACGGTGTCGGGTGCGGTTTTTATGTTTTTTACGCTCATTGCCGCCGCGATTACGCATACGCAAACGGCGGCGGCAGCCAATACTGTTCTTGCTCTCATTTCTTGATCCTCTGTGTTTATTTGTATACAGTATACCATATAATACCCCGTAATGCAATAAATTTCGTGCGGATATATAGACTTTTACCCCATAATGTGTTATAATAAACACAATCAAGGAGGAAACTCCGCGAAAGGAGACAATAAATGGACAAATTGGTTCGCGGCAGCAGCATGGACGGAACTATCCGCGTGTTCGCGGCGGTTACGACAGAGCTGGTAAATGAGGCGAAAAGAATACACGACACATCGGCAACGGCATCCGCCGCGCTTGGCAGACTGCTGACGGCGGCGGCGATCATGGGCGCACAGCTCAAGAGCGAGTCCGACTCGGTAACGCTGCAAATAAACGGCGACGGACCGCTTGGTATGCTCGTAGCGGTAACCGACAGCAATTCGCG